>JAUSDQ010000074.1 GCA_030650525.1 Sulfuricaulis sp. | reverse complement strand
GCACAGATCCGTAACCGTGAACCGGTCGGTCTGCGCGAGTGAAACAAAGCGAATGATTTCTTCCATGGGTGTGACATTTTGCCAGGGCATTGTTGCCCGTATGTGTAACCCATCACTCCGGATTGTCTGTCACCTATCTCGCCGGTTCGAACCCCTAAGCTGTCGAGCGACGGCAGAATCAATGCCGCACTCGATCGCCAGCTTGAAGAATTCTTCGCCCGCGTCGCTGGGAACCAAGCCACGCTGGCGCGTTTGCTGGCGCACGATCCCACAGAGTTCCGGGATGTCGCTACCGGAAATGAAGTCTTCCTGCCGCACGCGGGCGCTAACCCGACTTCGGCTACTCGGAAGGGTTTCCCAGTTTTTTTGACGGTTTCCGCGATGTAAGTGCTTGGAGAGACGCTCACCGGTTTCGCGAATGGCGTGTGGGGCCGACCTACACTCTATCATTGCGACGGGCGAATTGATAAAATGTGACATGCACTTGAAGTGTCGCGTGAGGAAGAAGAATGGGAAAGTGTATAGGAGCTGGTCGATTATAGAGAGTCAGCGCATTGGTCGAGCAGTCGTGCAGCGGCACGTATTATATTTAGGCGAGATCACTGAGCGGCAGAGCCTGGCGTGGGAAAATGCGATCAGCGTCTTCGATGAAACGAGCGGACAAGTACGGCAAATGGTCTTGTTTCCGGAAGGTCGCGCACTCACAGCGGATGAAGTGGATGCAGTTCGGGTTCGCTTGAGCGCACTCACGCTGGAGCACCCGCGCCAATGGGGCGCATGTTGGCTGGCGGACGGGCTGTGGCAAAAGCTCAAGCTGGACGAATTTTTCTCCGCCCGATTAGGCGATAGCCGGGAAAGCACCACGTGGGAAAAAGTGTTGCGCGTCCTCGTGATTTACCGGCTGCTCGCGCCAGGCAGTGAATGGCGCTTGCACCGCCAGTGGTTTGGAATGACCGCGCTGCCGGATTTGCTCGGCGTCAATGACCGCGTCGCGCAGCCGAAGACGTTATATCGTTGCATGGATCTATTGCTCGATCACAAGGACGCCCTGTTTGCCTTCTTGCGTGAGCGGTGGGTGGATCTATTTTCCGCAAGTTACGATATTCTTTTATACGATCTTTCGAGTGTATATTTTGAGTGCGACGTGCCGGAAAACGAGAGCGATCCGCGCAAGTTTGGGTATAGCCGCGACCGGCGCAGCGACTGCGTGCAAGTGGTGATCGCGCTAGTCGTGACGCCAGACGGGCTGCCCCTGGCCTATGAGATGATGCCAGGCAATACCTCCGACAAGACGACGCTCGCCGGGATGATCGATTTGATTGAGAAACGGCATGGCAAGGCCCATCGCGTCTGGATCCTCGATCGCGGTATCCCAACCGAGGAGACACTCGAGCGGATGCGCACGAGCACGCCGCCTACCTCCTACCTGGTGGGGACCCCGAAGGCGCTGCTCAACCGGCTCGAAGCGAAGCTGACGGAGTGCCCGTGGCAGGAAGTACGTGAGCAGCTGCGGGTGAAGTTTCTGCCCACCGACGGCGAAGTGTACGCCTTGAGCGAGAGCGGCGCGCGGAAAACCAAGGAGTGTTCGATGCTCCGCCGGAAGTTGAAAAAATACTGGAAGCGCTTGGGTGAACTGGCCAAGCAGCAGACCAACACGCGCGACGAATTGCTCGGGAAACTCGGCGAGGCGGAGCAGCAGGCCGGTGCCGCGGCCAAGCTGGTGGCGGTGGAGGTGTCGCTGACGGGCAAACTCTCGTATCGACTCGTTCGAGGCAAAGTGCGCGAGCAGCTGCGGGTGAAGTTTGCGCCCGCCGACGGTGAAGTGTACGTCCTGACTGAGAGCGGCGCGCGGATAACCAAGGAGCGTTCGATGAGGCGCCGCAAGTTGAAGAAATATTGGAAGCGCCTGGGTGAACTGGCCGAGCAGAAGGCCAACACGCGCGACGCATTGCTCGTGAAGCTCGGCAAAGCGGAGCAGGACGCTGGCGCTGCGGCCAAGCTGGTAGCGGTGGAGGTGTCGCCGACGGGCAAGCTCTCGTATCGACTCGATCGAGCCAAATTGCGGGAGGTGCGCCGGCGTGAGGGCCGCTATTTGTTGCGGACCAATCTAAAAGACACCGACCCTGCAGTCCTCTGGCGCTATTACATGCAGTTGGTGTTCGTCGAAGAGGTCTTTCGCACTTTGAAGGGAGACTTGAACGTGCGGCCGGTCTTTCACAAAAAGCCGGACCGGATCGAGGCGCACCTGTTCATCGCGTTCCTCGCGTACTGCCTGTCGATTACGCTGCGTCAGCAACTGCGCGGACTGGCCCCCGGCCTGATGCCACGGCCAGTGCTCGATAAGTTCGCCACCGTGCAGATGCTCGACGTGCACGTGCCGACAACCGATGGCCGCGAATTATTGCTGGTGCGGCGCACCGAGCCCGACCGCGATGTCGCGTTGCTGCTCGATCAGTTGAAACTCGCCTTTCCCGCACAACCACCCCCACGCATCCGCTCCACCGGTCTGGCCGAGAAAACGTAAGAATGTGGGGCCGACTGTTGTAAATTTCGGTCGATGGATGAATGACTTCCGTTTTTTACCCCCTCCAGTGGCCGAAGTCGGGATAACGTGGCCCGCCTGCGCGGCGAAAAAAGGTCGATTAGGCATCTAACGCCTCAGCGACCGACGGGGTGGCCATCGATTTGCTGGATCGAGTACCCACATGGCCGCGTTTCGACACCGAGCAGCGTCCGACGATGATTTTCGATTTGCCGCCTCGATTTGAAACCGATCCTCGTAGCGAGGTATGATAGTTGTTTGCTCAGGGGC
>JAUSDQ010000070.1 GCA_030650525.1 Sulfuricaulis sp. | reverse complement strand
CCCGGACCCCCACATTTACAGCGTTACGGCTCGATTACTTGACCAGCTGCACGTACGGGACTTTCTTCAGCGACCACTTGTGAGTGTTGCGGTCGTACGTCGAGTTCACGAACACCTTCCAGTTTTCGTCATCGATAAAGTAGAAGTCCGCGCGGTAGTAGAAGCCCGGGTAACGCGTTTCCTGACGGAACTGGATGTGCTTCATGTGCGCTTCGGCGGTGAGGATGCGGTGGTAGTTCTCCCACGCGCGCAGCAGCTCGTGCAGGTCCTTGGCGCGCATCTTGAGGGAGTCTTCCTTCAGCATCTCGAGCTTCTCCTCGCAGATCTCGAGCATCTTGGCGTTGGTCTGGTAGTAGGTCGACACGCCCGCGCAGTACTCGTCCATGATCTTCTGCAGACGGAACTGCAGCATCTTGGGCGTGATGTAGTGCGGGTTGATGTCGATCGCCGTGGTGTAGTTCTTGTGCTCGAGGAAGGTTTTTACCGGACGGTAGATCTCTTCGACCAGCTCCGCGACCGTGTGCTCCATCTCGGGCTTCCAGGTCTTGTTGTCCAGCACGAACTTGACCATGCCCTTGGCGGCGAGGCGGCCTTCGGCATGCGAACCGGAGGAGAACTTGTGACCGGAGGCGCCCACGCCGTCGCCGGCGGTGAACAGACCCTTGACGGTCGTCATCGAGCGGTAGCCCCAGCTCCACTCCTTCGGCGCGCCGACGTCGGTCGGGCCCGAGACCCAAATGCCGGCGCAGCCGGAATGCGAACCCAGCAGGTACGGCTCGGTCGGCATGAGTTCGGACGGCTTCTTGTCCGGCTCGATGTTCTCACCGGCCCAGATGCCGCACTGGCTGATGGTCATGTCGAGGAAGTCTTCCCAGGCTTCCGCCAGCAGGTGCTGCACTTCCTTGGGCGTCATGTTCTTCGCCAGATTGGCGAGCGCCGTCGGGGTGTCCATGATGATCGGGCCGCGGCCGGCGCGCATCTCTTCGAGCATGATGTGGTTGCGCAGGCAGGTGCCCGGTACGCCCTGGCCGTATTTGCCGAAGCGTTTCTCGTCTTTGATGATATGGCCGTGGAGGGCGTTGTAGTCCTCGCCCATGCCGTTCATGACCTTGGCCTTGAACAGCAGGAACCAGGCGCCCACCGGACCGTAACCGTCCTTGAAGCGGGCCGGCACGAAGCGGTTTTCCATCATGGTCATTTCAGCACCGCATTCGGCCGCCATCGCGTAGGTCGAACCGGCATTCCACACCGGGTACCAGGCGCGGCCGCCGCCTTCACCGATGGAGCGCGGGCGGAACACGTTTACCGCCCCGCCGCACACCAGCAGGCAGGCCTTGAACTTGTAGACGTAGAGGGTGTTATCTCGCACCGAGAAACCGGCGGCGCCGGCGACGCGGTTCGGGTCGTTCTTGTCGTTGACCAGACGCACGATGAACACGCGCTCGCGGATGTTTTCCATCCCCAGCGCCTTCTTCGCGGCCTCGGCGACGATCCACTTGTAAGACTCGCCGTTGATCATGATCTGCCACTTGCCGGAACGCACCGGCTTGCCGCCCTGCGTCAGCGGCTTGCTTTCGTCACCGGGCTGCTTCCACACCGGCAGGCCCCATTCCTCGAAAAGATGCACCGAGTCGTCCACGTGACGGCCGACGTCGTACACCAGGTCTTCGCGGGTGATGCCCATCAAATCGTTACGCACGTAGCGCACGTAGTCGGCCGGATCGTTCTCACCCACGTAGGTGTTGATCGCGGACAG
>JAUSDQ010000065.1 GCA_030650525.1 Sulfuricaulis sp. | reverse complement strand
GCGCTGGGATTCGACTTCGACAACGCCGCGTTCACGCACGTGGGCGTGCGTGTCACCTTCGAGGTATTGCTGGCCAGTTTCGGATTGGACGAAGATCCAGCCCTCGCGCGTTTAGGTGGGTTGGTACATTATCTCGACGTGGGTGGTGTGCCCGTGGCCGAGGCGGCCGGGCTTGAGATGATTTTAAACGGTGCGCGCCAACAATTCGTCGATGACGACAAATTTCTCAAGGAAGCGAGCCGGACTTTCGATTTTCTTTATACGTCCTACGTCAAAGAATAATCAATATTGGAGACAATCATGTCGCCCACATCAAAAGTTCACGACACCACCAGACCACCCGCCGCGGTTTCGTTCGGCGAGGCATTTAGCTACTGGCTGAAGCTGGGATTCATCAGCTTTGGCGGCCCGGCCGGACAAATCAGCATGATGCATCAGGAACTGGTCGAACGCCGGCGCTGGATATCGGAACATCGTTTTTTGCATGCGCTGAATTATTGCATGCTGCTACCCGGCCCGGAGGCACAACAACTTGCCACTTACATTGGGTGGTTGATGCATGGCGTGAAGGGCGGCATCGCCGCCGGCGTGCTGTTCGTGCTGCCCTCGTTGTTTATTCTCATTGCGCTTACCTGGATCTATCTCGCCTTCGGCAATGTCCCGTCGGTGGCCGGAATACTTTATGGCATCAAGCCGGCCGTGACCGCGATTGTAGTTTTTGCGGCCTATCGCATTGGTTCACGCGCGCTGAAGAATGCCGTGCTCTGGGCCATGGCGGCCGCGGCGTTCGTGGCGATCTTCGCTTTGAACGTGCCATTTCCTTATATCGTGCTGGCCGCCGGTGTGATGGGTTATTTTGGCGGACGTATCGCGCCGAAAAAATTCAAGATGGGCGGCCATCACGGCGACGGTCAAAAGGGTTACGGTGCGGCGTTGATCGACGATCATACGCCACCGCCCGAACACGCGCGGTTCCGATGGGCGCGGGTGATTACCTATGGTGCCGTCGGCCTGTTCATCTGGTTCGGCGTGATGGCGGTGCTGTTTGTCCAGTTTGGCTGGCAGGGCGGGTTCACGCAGATGGGCTGGTTTTTTACCAAAGCCGCGCTCGTAACCTTCGGTGGCGCGTATGCGGTTCTGCCCTACGTTTACCAAGGCGGTGTGGAGCATTACCAGTGGTTAACCGGTGTCCAGATGATAGATGGTTTGGCGCTGGGCGAGACCACACCCGGACCGCTTATTATGGTGGTGGCCTTCGTGGGGTTCGTCGGCGGCTGGACCAAGGAATTGTTCGGTGCGGATTCGCTGGTGCTGGCGGGCATGGCCGGCGCGACCGTGGCGACGTTTTTTACCTTCCTGCCGTCGTTCCTGTTCATCTTGTTGGGAGCGCCGATGATAGAGACCACGCGCGGTGACATCAAATTCACCTCACCCCTGACCGGCATCACCGCCGCCGTGGTGGGAGTGGTGCTAAATCTAGCCATGTTCTTCGCCTATCACGTGCTGTGGCCCCGGGGGTTTTCCCAACCGTTCAGCCTACAGACGCTGTTTACCGGCTTTGAGTGGTTCTCCGCGCTGATCGGCGTGGCGGCCTTTATCGCGTTGTGGCGTTTCAAGATCGGGATCATCTCGGTGATCCTCGCTTGCGGCGCGGCGGGACTTGCCTACACATTGATCAAACCGCTGGTAGACGTCTGAGAATCCCTCACAAAAAGAAAAAATCAGACAGGATTTCTTACCTCTAAAAATCCTTAATCCTGTCAATCCTGAAAAATCCTGTTAATCCTGTCTATTTTATTCATGAACTCTACTTCAGTGCCAAGGCCGGCGCCTATGTCGATGCCTTCATGCAAAACATAAATTGGGCTAATATTGCCCGTCTCCATAAGGAATGTTTGACATGAACCGCACCCTTTCGCCTGACGATCTCAAGAAATTGTTGGCCAGTCGCAAACCATTATTGGTGCTCGATGTACGGCGCCGGAGCGATTACGATACCGACGGCCAGAAGATTCCCGGTGCGGCGTGGCTCGATCCGGAACGACTTTCGCAATGGAGCACGGCGTTGCCGCTCGACCGGGACATCGTGATTTACTGCGTACGCGGCGGTTCGGTGAGCAATTCGGTCGTGGACCAGTTGCGGGCCAAGGGCGTCAAGGCGCGATTCATCGAGGGCGGCATTGAAGCCTGGAAGCAAGCCGGCGGTGAAACCGTTCCGAAGTAACCGGAGCATGTCATGAAATGGATTACCCGTGAGCGCCCCAAGATCGACCGTATCGCCTGCCCCTGGTTGATCGCGCGATTTATCGACAAGACCCCGGAGTTTCTGTTTGTGCCGACGGCTGAGGTGCTTAAAGTGGCCCAGGAAACCGCGGCGATACCGTACGATATTCCGGGCGTGGAGCTGAGCCACGAAGGCGAGTTTTGCAGCTTCGATACCTTTCTCAAGAAATACCGTCTGACCGAACCCGCGCTACACCAGCTCGCCGTCATCGTGCGTGGCGCGGATACATCACGGCTCGATCTGGCGCCGCAGGCGTCCGGTTTGCTGGCGCTCTCGCTTGGCCTGTCACGCGTGTTCAGCGACGATCACGAAATGCTGCGGCACGGTATGGTCATGTATGATGCGCTCTATGCGTGGTGCCGCGACTGCCAGAAAGAAATACACGGCTGGCCGCCGAAAGGCTAAGGCCGGGGACCGTCTGCCCCGCCAGGCGTGTATCGACATTCCCGCGGTTTATCGCAAACTTTTTGCCGCCCACGGCAAACAGCACTGGTGGCCGGGCGACTCCGCATTTGAAATCATGGCCGGCGCGGTGCTGACGCAGAATACCGCCTGGACCAACGTAGCAAGGGCGATCGCCAACCTGAAACAAGCCAAGGTGCTGTCACCCGAGGCCATTGTCGGGGCGCAGCCTAAACGTCTGGCGGCCTGGCTCAGACCGTCCGGCTATTTCAACATCAAGGCCCAGCGGTTGCGGGCCATGTGCCGCTGGCTGATCGAGCGGGGTGGGGTAAAAAAGCTTAAAAAAATTCCGACCAGCGAACTGCGCCATGCGCTGCTGGCGGTGCACGGTATTGGACCGGAAACCGCCGACGATATCCTGCTCTATGCGTTTCAGCGCCCGGTATTTGTCATCGATGCCTACACCCGGCGTATTTTCACGCGCCTCGGTTTGATTGAAGGCAGCGAGAATTACGAAACGCTGCGGCACCTGTTCGAAAACGCACTGGAAACGGACGTGGCGATGTTCAATGAATACCATGCTTTAATCGTTGCGCATGGCAAGAACATCTGTCGCAAACGGCCAATGTGTGGCAGCTGTCGTCTCGCCGACGACTGCCCTTATTCTGCTGTTTTCATGCACGCATCCAATTGACATCGGTCGGCTCAAGAGTACATTTAACACGATAGAAAAAAATGATGGAGGCTGTCCCGTGGAGTCGAATCCCAAGAAAGGTCGTTTCACATTTCGTGCTTCAGCAGTTCTTTTTGTATTGTCGGCTGCCTTTGAGTTGCTTTCATTGACGGCTGAAGTGCCGTTGTTTGGCGAAATCAGGGGCGGTGTGAGCGTCGGTATTTATCATGTCGTCTACGCCGCGCTGTTTCTGGCGTTGGGTATTGGTTTATGGAGCGGCAAGCACTGGGGCTATCCGCTCGTTCTGGTAGCGACGGCACTTTATACCCTCGACAAGCTGCAGCTGTTGCTGAGCCAGCAGGCCCTCAGTGCTTTCGTGAAGGCGCAATTGGGCGGATTCGAACGTGAATTACAGGCGCAAGGCATCACTGAAGAGCTGATTCTTCAGGCGATCGTGCTGATGAGTATCGTTGTCATTCTTTGTTGGTGGGGATTCGCGCTCTACACCTATTGGCGGAGAGATTATTTCGATAAAGCCGCTTTGAGTCTCTAACGAAATGAAATAGACAGGATTAACAGGATTTTTCAGGATTTACAGGATTAAGATTTTTAAAGATAAGAAATCCTGTTAATCCTGTTTTTAATCCTGTAAATCCTGTCTGATTTTTTCTTTTTGTTAGGGGT
The DNA here is from genome assembly GCA_030650525.1 of Sulfuricaulis sp. GTDB lineage: Bacteria > Pseudomonadota > Gammaproteobacteria > Acidiferrobacterales > Sulfurifustaceae > Sulfuricaulis. The sequence goes on along the minus strand of JAUSDQ010000065.1, from coordinate 18,588 downwards.
TCTAAGCCATAACCGTCGGGGATAAGTTACAGATAACGGGCGAGATATGCCGGGATCCGCTCCTCCAGCCAGTAGCGTGGCCGCCACGGCCAAGTGCCCGCCACAAACCCGACGTGTCCGCCGTGCGCGGAAAGTTCCAGGGTTACTGTTTCAGACAGCTCATCGTCACGCGGAATGGCGGCTTCGGTCATGAACGGGTCATCGCGCGCATGCAGCAGTAACGTGGGCACGGCGATGCTATTCAGATATTGCCGTGAACTCGACGCGGTGTAGTAGTGATCGGCGCTATCGAAGCCGTGCAGTGGCGCCGTGACGTGCTCATCGAAATCACGAAAGTTCTTCAACGCCGAAAGGTCGTGGGTTTTTAGCGGCATTTGCATGCGCTTGCGCTTTTCAGCAACCGTGCGGCGCAGGGAACGCATCAATTGCCATTGATACACCCGCGAAAAACCTTGTTGCAGCCGGTCAGCGGCGCGGTGCAGTACATAAGGCACCGATACCGCCACGGCCGCACACAACGGTGCGCGTTCACCGGATTCTCCCAGCCACTTGAGCAGGACATTTCCGCCCAGCGAAAAACCTACCGTTGCCAGCGGTGCGCGCGGTTCACGCCGGCGCAGTACTTCAATAAGGTAGGCCAGATCGCCGGTATCGCCCGAGTGGTAGCTGCGCGCCAGTCGGTTGGGTGCGCCACTGCATCCACGAAAATGCATGACAACACCACGCCAGCCGCGATTTTCCATGGCGCGCAGTAATCCGCGCGCGTAAGGCGAGGTGGATGAACCTTCGAGGCCGTGCAGGACAATAACAATCGGCCCGTTGTCATTTTCCGTCCAGTCGAGGTCAATGAAATCGCCGTCCGGCAGTTCAAGACGCTCGCGCCGAAGCAACAAGCGCGGCGAACGCCGCATCAGCCTTGCCCACAGCGTTTGCCCATGCGGGCCGCGGCACCACCACGCGGGTTGAAAATATCCGTCCATGGATGACGCCGGGGCGCTGAAATATTTTTTCAGGCCCAGAGATTTTGCCACCAGCGTAGACGGCCGGCGGGCAGGGGGCGCCTGGTGGCAAGCGGTAGTGGCGGTATCAAGCTCAAGATCCAGCCGGGAAGCGGCGGGTGGTTGCTGAAACCACATGACACACCGAGATTGTTTGGATCGAAAATCTTGATGAAGGTAGGTTCTTGCTTGCTGTCGGTGTACACAATTCCGCAGTAATCCTCGCCGTGCTCAGCGTGCAGCAGGGTGTTCACTTCGGTGATGAATTTGATGACGTCTGCGGTGGAGGATTCCCGCGCCGGAACCGGGGCGCCGATGGCGTAAATGTACCAGCCGGCATCGGCCTGGTGTTGGACAAGCTTCCAGAATTCATCGAGCTGTTGCCAGCTCAACAGGCCGGTGAAATTGCCGCGGAAGGCCGCGTGAAAAGTAACGTTGTTTGGCATGGTCCGTTCTGCACTCCTGCACGGACCATTATCGCATATCGGAGAGCTTGTCTTTAAGCGATTCGATGGCGAAACCCAGGCCCAGGTCCAGCTGCTTGTTGCAGAACTCGAGCAGGGGGAGGCAACGGGTCAGCAAATCCGGCAGGAACGGCGTAAGCTTCCCGCCCTCATCCGCGCCAAGCATCTTGAGCGCGGTTTCAAAATCCGGCTGCTCGATGATGGTCTCATCCGGTTTCGGGACATCTTCCTGGTAGCTGATCCCGAGACGGTTTCCGCCGGCGGCCTTGGCGAGTGTCATGCGCTGGTCGGCGAGGAGCAGGAGATCCTCGGTGGTATCGCCGGGGTCGCGCCCGTGCGTGGCCAGACCGAGGCTGATGGTGAGTGGGACATCGATGCTTTCGTTCTTGAAAGATTCGGCGTTGACCGCGGTACGCAGCCGTTCGCAGAATACCGCTGCTTGCATTCGCCCCGAAGACGGCGCCAGAATGGCAAACTCGCCGCCGCCGATGCGCGCCACGGTGTCTTCAGTGCGGCTTGTCGCCGTCATGATCTTGGCCAGCCAGATGAGGATTTGATCGCAAACCTGGTCGCCGTATTTCTTGTAAATGGTCCGGAAATTGTCGATGTCAATCCGGATAATGGATAAATCGCTGAGGTGACGCTTGGCGTAGGCCAGATCCTGGATGCCGTGCTGGATGAGGTAACGCCGGCTGTGCAGCTGGGTAAGCGGATCGACGGCCGACTGTTCTTCCAGCGCCGTGGAGGTTTCCTCCAGCTTGCGCGTGGTCTGATCGAGTCTGGCGTGGGCCCGGGTGCGCGCGAGTAATTGCACACCGTCGATAGGCTTGATGATAAAGTCGGTCGCGCCGCAGGCGAAGGCGCGCTCGCGCGTCTGCTCGTCGTCAGCGCCGGTGATGACGATGATGGGGACAATACGAACGCGCTCCAGGTCGGCGGCACGCACGCGGCAGATAAGCGAATAGCCATCCAGTTTTGGCATCTCGATGTCGGAAACCAGCACCTGAACGGTGTTGTCACGCAGCAGATATTCCCAGGCCGCCTCGCCATCACCGGTTTCCACGAGATCGAATTCGTTGCTGAGAATCTTGCTGATCGCCTTGCGGATGACGCGCGAGTCGTCCGCCACCAGCACCCGGACCTTTTCGGTCGCGGGCGCGGTCGTTTCCGGCTTCCGGCTCATGGCTTGATTCGTCGGGGTTTTGGCGTCCTGCATGAATTTGCCGGCGCCGGGTGTTTGTGTGTCCATTAGAATAACCATAGCGCAGCCGTAGGGCACATTCAAAGTCTTGAATAGACTTGAATTTCAGCCTGAATGCAGCGATGGCGGCGGCTGTGCCGGTAAAACCGGCACAAGACTAGGCGCGGCGGCTACGCCAGTATTGGACGACGCCCGGGAGCAATGAAATCACGACAATGGCAAAGACGACAAAGCTGAGGTTGCGTTTCACGACCGGAATATTGCCGAAGTAATAACCGGCAAGCACGAACGACAGCACCCACAAAAACGTCCCCAGGATGCTGAAGGAAAGAAACCGGAGATAGGGCATGCGGCCGATACCCGCCACGAACGGCACGAACGTGCGGATAATGGGGAGAAATCGCCCGATCAGCACGGCCTTGGCGCCATGACGCGCATAAAATTCCTGCGCGCGTTCCAGATGCCGGGGGTTGAGGAATCGTGCATCGTGACGGCGGAACACCTTGGGGCCCAGGTGATGGCCGACCCAGTAATTGGTGTTGTCCCCGCAGGTCGCCGCGCCGATAAGGACAACGATGATCCACATAATGTCCATGCCTCCGGCCGCTGCCAGCGTTCCGGTGACAAACAGCAGGGAATCGCCGGGCAGGAGCGGCATGATCACCAGGCCGGTCTCGGCGAAAACGATCAGGAAGAGCAGCAAATAAATCCACGAACCATGGTCACGAACGAACCCGCCCAGGTAATAGTCGAGGTGCAGAAAGATGTCAGTAACTTGTGCGATTATTTCCATGATGGGATGCTACCAGAAATACCACAGCGCCAGCACGCCGAAGACGATGCGATAGGCTGCGAATGAAGTGAAATTGTGATTTGAAACGAAGCGCAGAAAAATCTTGACCACAATGAGCGCGGACAGGAAGGAAGCCACGAACCCGGTGGCGAAGACCGGGATATCGGCGGCGTCGAACAGGGTGTGATTGTTAAGCAGCTCAAAGAGCGTGGCGGCGAACATCACCGGCATCGCCAGCAGAAAGGAAAACTCGGTGGCGGCGGTACGCGACAGGCCGGCAAGCAAGCCCCCCATGATGGTGGCGCCGGCGCGCGACACACCGGGAAAGAGTGAAAATGTCTGGGCAAGGCCGATTTTCAAGGCATCCAGGGGCCCAAGATCTTCCATGCTGGTGACACGCACACGCAGAGGCAACCGCTCGATCCACAGGATCACAAAGCCGCCGACGATGAGCGCGACCGCCACGGTCACCGGGTTGAAGAGGTATGCCTTAATCTGCTGGTGCAGCAACAGACCCACGATCGCGGCGGGAAGAAATGCGATGAACAGGTTCAGCAGGAATCGCTGCTCGTGCTTTGTGTTCAATCCGGCGATCAGGCGGCCGACGCGTGCGCGGTAATCCCAGGCCACGCCGAGTATGGCACCGAGCTGGATGACGATCTCGAATACCTTGCCCTTATCGTCATTGAAGTCGAGCAGATCGCCGACAATGATCAGGTGACCCGTGGAGGAGACCGGAAGGAATTCGGTCAGACCCTCGACAATACCGAGGATCAGCGCCTTGATCGGGAGTAGAAGCTCCATGGGTCAGCCCGTTGCCTTGTTATTATAGAATGATAGTTAGGAGTTTGGGCGCACGATGGCGGACTGGTTCGCCGCCATGCCCACCAGTACGCCGACAGGTATTATCGCGAAAATGATGGCGGGAATTTTAGTGAAGACGACTTCAGCCCATCTGCTTTTCGCGGATCTCGTCGAGCGTCTTGCAGTCGATGCATAGTTCCGCCGTGGGCCGGGCTTCCAGGCGTTCCACGCCGATCTCGACTCCGCATACTTCGCAGTAACCGTAATCGCCGGTGTCGATGCGAGCGATCGACTCGTCGATTTTCTTGATGAGTTTGCGTTCACGGTCGCGTGAGCGCAACTCGAGTGACATGTCGGTTTCCTGGCTGGCACGATCATTCGGGTCGGGGGGATTCTCCGGTACATCGCGCATCTGTTGCACGGTGCGAGAGATTTCTTCTTCCAGTTCCGTTTTCCAGGCGTTCAACACCGCATGGAAATGTTCCTGCTGTTTTTTGCTCATGTACTTCTCGCCCTTCTTGGCCGCGTAGGGTTTGATGCCCGCTACGGGGGAGATGGGGAGTTCCTTTTCCTTCTTTTTTCTGGCCGGCATGCTCGAACTCCTGCAATAATGTGCCCCGGGAAGCCTAGGGCAAAAAAATAAGCGCGAATCTATACCAGAAAGCACCCAGGGTCGCAACCGTAGAGTATAGACAAGGCCGATCGATGGCGCAGTTATGACAGTATTTTAGGGGTTTTGTTGACGATTGCATGACACTCAAGGCGCTGATCTTCGATATTGACGGTACTATGGCCGATACCGAGCGTGATGGGCACCGGGTTGCCTTTAACCAGGCGTTCGTCGAGGCGGGGCTTGGCTGGTACTGGGATATTCCCCTCTACGGAAAATTGCTGACGGTAACCGGTGGCAAGGAGCGCATGCGTCATTACGTCGAGCATTATCTTCCCGACCATGAAAAGCCCGCCGGTTTCGAGGCGCGGGTGGCGAGTCTCCACGCCGCCAAAACCCGTTATTACACCGCGCTGCTTGGACGCGGCGGGATTCCGTTGCGGCCCGGCGTGCGCCGACTGCTGGAAGAGGCACGGCATCGGGGAGTGCGCCTGGCCATCGCCACGACCACCACGCCGGATAACGTCAGCGCGTTGTTGCGGCATGCCATGGCACCCGCGGCCGAGTCGTGGTTTGAAGTAATCGGAGCGGGTGATGCGGTGGCGGCGAAGAAGCCAGCGCCAGATATCTACTATTATGTACTAGAACGACTGCGCCTCGCGCCCGCGCAGTGCCTGGCATTCGAGGACTCCGAAAACGGACTGCGCGCGGCGCGGGCCGCGGAGCTCAAGACCGTTATTACCGTGAATGACTACACGCGTGCGCACGATTTCCGTGGGGCCGCGCTGGTGCTCGATCATCTCGGCGAACCTGGCCGGCCATTCCAGGTGTTGTCGGGGACCACGGAAAATAGTGAAAAGTTTGTCAATATCGAACTGCTTGGGCGGTTATTGGACGGCACATGAAACCATTCGCCAGGCGCTTGTCACGGATCGAGCCGTTTCATGTGATGGATATTCTTGCCCGCGCCCGCGCCATGGAAGCGCAGGGAAGATCCATCGTGCATATGGAGATCGGCGAGCCGGACTTCCCGACCGCGGAGGGGATCGTGCAGGCCGGTATCGAAGCCCTCAATGCCGGGCGCACGCATTACACACCGGCACTCGGATTGCCCGAGCTGCGCGCGGCCATTGCGCAGAGTTATCCGGCCGGCAAGCGGCCCGATCCCGGCAGAATAGTCATCACGCCAGGCGCTTCCGGGGCGCTGCAGCTGATCTTCGCCGCGTTGATCAATTCAGGAGATCAGGTGCTCATGGCCGATCCCGGTTATCCCTGCAACCGCCATTTCGTGCGTTTGTTCGAAGGCGAGCCGGTAACGATTCCGGTGGATGCCGCCACGAATTATCAGTTAAACGCCGAGCTTATCCGCCGGTACTGGACAAAAAACACGGTAGCGGTGTTATTGGCCTCGCCTTCCAATCCCACCGGCACGGTGATCTCCGATCGGGAAATGGCGGAGATTACCAAGACAGTGGAGCAGCTCGGCGGCGTGCTGATTGTGGACGAGATTTATCACGGCCTGATTTATGCGGGGGAGGTGAGTTCAGCGCTGGCGCATTCGCCGGAAGTATTTATTATCAACAGCTTTTCAAAATATTACGGCATGACCGGCTGGCGGCTGGGCTGGCTGGTGGCTCCGGCTGAGTATCTCCCGGCGATCGATAAACTCGCACAGAATATTTTTCTCGCATCGAGTACCCCGGCGCAATATGCGGCGTTGGCGGCGTTTACCCCGGCCGTGCAACATGAATTGCAACGACGACGCGATATTTTTCGCGAACGGCGCGACTTTCTCCTGCCGGCGCTGCGCGCGCTGGGGTTTGTCATACCGGTGGTGCCGCCGGGAGCGTTTTACTTATACGCGGACTGCTCCCATTTCACCGGCGACAGCCATGATTTTTCGCTGAATCTATTGGAGCGTGCCGGTGTGGCCATTACACCGGGTCTGGATTTCGGAAGCCACCGGGCCGCGCAGCACGTACGCTTTTCCTACGCCAATACGATTGAAAATCTGCGCGCCGGGGTAGTGCGGATACGGGATTATCTCGGCGGAAATTAAATTGTGCCCCGTTTGAGGCGTGCGCACAGGCCGGCATAGGCCTGCTCGAGCGCTTGCAACACGGGCTCCGCCTTGCCAAGTTGACCGCTGTCCGCCATTTTTTCGATTTTTTCCGCGGCGTCATGCATGGCGTGCGCCTGGAAGTAGGCGCTCGAACTTTTCAGGGTATGTGCCTCGCGCGCCGCGCGTTGTGCATCGGAGGAGGTGAGCGCCTGACGCAGCGAGCTCAGCCTCTGCGTGGCTTCCTTGATGAAGATTTTCACCAGTTTCGGATCGGCATTGAAGGCCTCATCTTCGGAAGCTTGCTCGGTGGATACTGGCGCTGGCGCGGCTGCCGCCACAGCAGTGGCAGGATAAGATGTCTGCCAGCGATTTAATGTGTCCGCCAGGAGACCTTGCTCCACCGGCTTAGTGAGAAACTCCTCCACCCCCAATGAACGGCAGTGTTCCTTCTCGGTATCCGTGGCCCCCGCCGTCAGCACGATAATAGGGACATTGGCGTGTGAATCCGGCAGTGCGCGTATGGCCTCGATCGCTTTCACCCCGCTGATGTCGGGGAGATGCAGGTCCATCAGTATCAGACCGTAGGATTGACCCCGGGCCGCCGCGACGGCGGCATGACCGCTTTCGGCGGCATCGGCCGTGTAACCGAGCTTGGACAGTATCTTGAGCATGATCTCCCGGTTGACGGCGCTGTCCTCGACGAGCAACAGTCGCAGATTCTGCTTGCGGATTTCGGCCAGCGTGTACTTGGTGACAAGACCTGAGCGCTGGCGTTCCTGTTCGTCCATGCCCCGGGTTGCCATCACCGCCCTTAGCATATCCAGTAAATCCTCGGATGGTATTGGCTTGCCAAAGTAACCGGCAAAGCCGATCTGATTGAGCCGCTGCGCGTCGCCGCGTACACCCGCGGATGTCATCATGGCAATGACGGTGTTGCGCATTTCCGGATTTGATTTAATCTCGTGCCCCAGCTCTTCTCCGCTCAGGTTGGGCAGGAACATGTCCATCATCACCAGATCGAAACGAAATCTCGAATCCGCCGCGGAACGGATCATTTGCAGCGCCGCATTGCCGTTGCCAATGGACTGCACTTCCATTCCCAGCACCATCAGTTGATCGACAAGATTTACACGTGCCGGAATATTTCCATCGGCCACCAGCACGCGCAACCGCTTGAGGTCGATCTGTGCGGGGGCGGGAGCGGGGGCGATGCCGGTAACAGCGGGTTTTCGCAGATTCAAGATAAACCAGAAAAGGCTGCCTTTGCCTTCCTCGCTCTTGACCCCGATCTGTCCGCCCATGGCCTCCACCAGCTCTTTGGTAATGGCCAGACCGAGACCCGTGCCGCCGTAGCGGCGTGTCGTCGAGGCTTTGGCCTGATTGTATGGCTGGAAAAGTTTCGTCAGATCCTTGGCCGAGATGCCAATGCCGGTGTCGGCGACTTCAATTTGCAACCGTATGCGCTCGGAGGATTCCTCGGGAAGCTTTTTGACGCTGAGGACGATTTCGCCGGTATGGGTAAATTTGATGGCGTTGCCGATGAGATTGATGATGATTTGCCGCAGCCGTCCCGGGTCACCGAGCAGCCGGTTCGGCATGTCCGGCTGGATCAGGTTGGTGAGCGTAAGCCCCTTTATCCGTGCCTGCTGTCCCAACAGCGCCACGGATTTCTCAATGCATTCGCGCAGATCGAATTCGATTTCCTCCAGCTCCAGTTTGCCGGATTCAATTTTGGAGAAGTCGAGGAGGTCATTGATCAGGGTGAGCAAGCCGCTCGCGGAGGACTTGATTATTTCCGAATGGCGGCGCTGTTCGCCCGACAATTTCGAGTCGAGCAACAAATCGCTCATGCCGATAATCCCATTGATCGGCGTGCGTAACTCATGACTCATCTTGGCGAAAAAGTCGCTTTTCGCCATGCTGGCGAAGTTGGCTTGGGTCAGCGCTTCGCGCAGCGACTGCGTCTTGTGCTGTATAAGTTCATTGGCCTCGCGCGCCATGCGGTAGCTTGCGTATTGACCCCACATGGCGAACACAAACGGCATGCTGTCCACTGTCCACAGCGCGATGTTGGATGTTTGTGCGAGGATAATGCCCTCGAGGGTAATGGCATCGGCCATGACATAACTCACCAACAGCGTTGCGATGATAACGCTGGCACTGGCGATCAAAACGCCATACAGCGCGTATTGTGAGGCCTTTTGTCTGAGAAGCAGGAGATCTTCTGCCAGTCGTTGCTGCTGGGTCATGATGTTTTGGGCGCACTGCTCCGGCGGTAAAAAACGCTATCTTAAGTGTAGTTCGTTTTTCAGCGCCGGCCGCTCAGGCGTCAGCGGGAGAAGCCGGCCGGATTATGTCCGGCCGGCAAGCGAAGTACGGGGATAAAGCGGATTCCCGATAAAGGACGCGGTTCAGAGCCGGATGGCGTCGCTCAGGTGCTTGGGTATATCGCGCGGTTCCACGTGGCCCAGATCCTTGTTCACGACAGCGGTGACGAGCGCGGCGGTCTCGTGCGACAACGCGGCTCGCAGGATGCCGAGGAAATGCGGTTCGGCCACCAGCACCAGATTGCTATAGCGATGCTGGGTGCGGCCATCATCGAGCAGTTCGGCGAGTTGTTTGGAGAATTGTTCGGTGACATGGGCAGCGGGTTCCTGTTCCTGCACGAAGGCGTGCCGAGTGCCGTGGCTGTCGACGCTGCGGCCGGGCCGGTCCGCGCCAAGGTCCTTGCTTTTCAGGCGCCCCTCCGGATGGGGGATGTCGTGCAGCAGGCTCAGGTCTTTGCCGGGTTGCTTGCTTTCAAAAAGCCGCGCGCCGCCCCGATGGGCTACCAGAATCCATGTGTTACTCATAAGAATCCCTCCTTCGTAATCTGAAAATACTTCGTCGGGAATTCTTACATCTTACCGGATGAGAAGATAACGGTGCATCTGCTTTCGGTGGCGTGCCCTAAACCCTTGATTGTCTGCGGCAAGATTTTCAAGAGAAAGAAAAAATCCGGAGAATCTCGATGCGTGAATGCTTTTAGGGTCTTAAATGTGTAAGCCGACTATTACAATTCAACCGTTCATCTTTTCCGGTGGTCTAGCGAATCAGCGCGTGTCTTTTGCCAAATGCCCTGCAATTCAGCCTGTTGAGAAAAACGCCGTGTACTTGTGCCATAAGTGGCACAGGAATTGCGATAGTAATCGGACAAAGCCTGAACTGCCATGGGCTGGAGGAAGGGGGAGAGTAAAAATGAAGTTGCTGAAGACCTTGAAAGCGAAAATATCGGTGCTGATATCCGCCAAGACGGATGACGCCGGGCAACAAGAGACGGCGGCGATGGTTTACGGGGGAGACATCTATGCCGTGCTGCTGCGCGATCGTGCCGTGCGCCAACTGGCGCGGTCCGAAAGCCACCGGGTGGATCATCGCCGCGACGCCGGGTGGCCGTTTATTCGATAGAAGTCTTGGGGCTGTGGCCCCGTTCCGGTCAAAGTTGGGGGAACCCCGTAGCGGGGGGTATCCAGGCTTGTCGGAACAGTATTAATAAGTAGGCACCGAGCGGTGACGCGCCTGGCGGCAGGCGATCGCTTCCTTATCCGGCGTCACGCCCGCTTGAACCAAGAAACCTCAGAATAATTGCGCGCATCGCAAAGGCGGCCGCTAGCGCGTTTTCATCCCTCTAAAAATCCTTAATCCTGTCTATTTAATATACGGGTTTGAGGTGCCGAGCTGTTCCAGCGCCGGTAGATAATGCAATGAGTTCCACGGTTGTTTTCGGGACACAAGAAAGCCGCTAGACTTGACTGGTCACTGTTGCACTCAATTCTATTGCCGTGGAAATATTCAAAATTTTTACCGTTGAAGCGGCGCACCTTCTGCCGAATGTCCCGGAGAACCACAAATGCCGGCGACTGCATGGCCATTCTTTCCGGATCGAGATTCACGTCGCGGGACCGGTCCAGGAGAAGGCGGGTTGGATCATGGACTTTGCGGATATCACCCGGGTCTTTCAACCGCTCTATGAACAACTCGATCATCATTATTTGAATGAGATCGAGGGGCTGGATAACCCGACCAGCGAACATCTTGCCCGCTGGATCTGGCGCCGGCTTAAACCCTCGCTGCCACTTCTGTCCGAAGTCCAGGTGCACGAGACCTGCACGGCCGGCTGTGTTTACCGCGGCGAAGATAATGGACAGGATTAACAGGATTTAAAAAAACTCAAAATGCTATTACGTCTAATCTTGTCTATTTAATCTTGTGAATTTGAAATCTTTAGACCCACCGGTTGAGATCGAAACCGGTCCCCAGCCGACGGCCTGCGTGATCTGGCTGCATGGCCTCGGCGCGGACGGCCATGATTTCGACGGCCTTGTTCCCGAGCTGCATTTACCCGCGCCACTCGCCGTGAGATTTGTCTTTCCGCATGCGCCTTACCGGCCGGTGACCGTCAACGGCGGCAGTGTCATGCGCGCCTGGTACGATATCGCCATGACCGAGCATGGCTTCGATCAGCATGCTGGCCATATCCGCGAATCGCAAAAAATTCTGCAAGGCCTGATCGAAAATGAAATGCGGCGCGGTATTCCCTGCGCGCGGATTGTATTGGCGGGTTTTTCCCAGGGCGGAGCGATTGCGTTGCACACCGGTTTGCGTTATCCCCAGCCGTTGGCCGGCATCCTGTCGCTGTCCGCGCCCGTCCCGTTTGCCGAGACCCTGATGGCTGAAATTCATCCGGCCAATGCGGCGATACCGGTTTTCATGGCGCATGGTACGGATGACCGCATGATCCCCTTCGCCATGGCGCAGGCAGTACGAACGCTCATGGAGGCGCGACGCATTTCTCTGGAGTGGCATGCCTATGCGACCGGACATTCCGTGGTCCCGGATGAATTAAGGGATATTGCCCGCTGGCTGAGCCGTATATATAAGACCGCCGTGACATGATGGGGGTGGAATAACCGCGGTTTTTTCCCGCATGAGCCGAGGCCGGGACGGATTAATTGTACGTGGCTTGTGTATTTCCGCTTTGGGCTACACAAGGCGGAAAATGCATCTAGACTTAAGGTTAAGCGCCGCCGGGAAGCGGCTGGTTGTTTGCCAGGGGCTGAAAAGAAACACAGGAGAGGTTTTGTGGTTATCTTAAAAGAATCGCCGCGGGACTGGGGGCTCGTCATTGTCGTCGCCCTTCTGAGTATAGGCGCCAACCTGCCCGAAGAGTGGACAGACTGGATCAGCTTCGATCGACGCTATTTACTTTTCGGCTTGATTGCCGTTATCGGCGTGGCGCTGGTCAAGTACCTCCAATTCACTCTGATCCTTGTGATTGTGTTGCTCGCCGCCGGCGCCAACTTGCCGGCGGAGGTGGCCAAGGAATTCGGTTTCGACCCGCAGATCAGCATGCTGGGGCTGGTGGCCATGATCGTCATCTCGCTCAGCAATCGCTTGCTCAAATTACCGACCGGACTTGAAAAAAGCGGCCGTTCCAAGACCGCGCATGGCGCGGCGGCGTTGTTCACGGCCATCCTCAAGGGACGCATTGCCGTGGTGCAATCGCTGCTCAATCAGGGCGTGAACGTGAATGTGCGGACTATCAGCGGGAAATCGCCATTGATGGCGGCGGCCTACAAAGGCTATAGCGACATTATCCAGATGTTGCTCGACAACGGCGCGGAGGTAAACGCCCAGGACGGACGCGGGGACTCGGCGGTCAAAATCTCCATGCGGGGTGGCTACACGCGTATCACTGAACTGCTGAAAAAGGCCGGTGCCACGGAAGACACTTAGAGCCCCTGTAAAAAGAAAAATTAGAACCTGTCTCAAAATGCCCTGGTAGGTTGGGGTGAGCGCAGCGAACCCCAACACGCAGGCGAACAATGTTGGGGTTCGGCGTTTCACGCCTAGCCGCCGGATCCCGAGGCGCAGCTCTTTCGGAGACGGCGGCAGTAGCGCCCAATGATACGTGGTTCATTGCGGCTACTGCGCCCATTGCCGAAAGAGCATTCGCCTCGGGCACTGGGCGCTACCCCAACCTACATGAACTTCAACCCGCCATTTTACCCACGGACAGATTGTATTGCTGCATGTATGGCGCTCCCAAGGGGATTCGAACCCCTGTTACCGGCGTGAGAGGCCAGCGTCCTGGGCCACTAGACGATGGGAGCGTAAGGAGTCGGCGCACGGCGCCGAAAGCGGTGGTATTATACGTACCAGCCGACAAAGCACCAACAGATCATTTACACCGACCAATCGCTTTGCACGGATAGGTGAAAAAACAATTAACGAACCGGTCATTATTCCGCGCGCGCAACACAACATCTCGCGCGCGCTCATCAGCGAAAACGCCCTCAAGGTCCTGCACCGTCTGAAAGATGCCGGCTACGCCGGTTTACTGGTGGGCGGCTGCGTGCGTGACCTGATGCTCGGGCGCGAACCAAAGGATTTCGACGTCGTGACCGACGCCCGGCCCGAGGAAATCCGCAAACTGTTTCACAATGCGCGCGTGATCGGCCGGCGCTTTCGGCTGGTGCACGTGCGCTTCGGTTGGGAGATCATCGAGGTAGCCACCTTCCGTGCCATTCCGCGCGATGTATCGGAGGAAAGCATTTCACGGGAAGCGGAGGAGGGTGAGATCGCTGAAAGCGGCCCGGCGACCGAAACGCCCGATCACAATGTTTTCGGTTCGCAGGAGGAAGACGCCGTCCGGCGCGATTTCACCGTCAATGCGCTTTACTACGACATCCGCGATTTCAGTGTGCTGGATTATGTCGGCGGTGTTACGGATCTCAAGGCCGGGATTCTGCGCGTGATCGGCGAACCGGAGACGCGCTATCGCGAAGACCCGGTACGCATGTTGCGCATCGTGCGTTTCGCCGCCAAGCTCGGCTTCAAGATCGAAGACAAGAGCGCCGCGCCGATTCGCGACCTGGCGCCGCTGCTGACCACCGTGCCGCCGGCGCGCATGTTCGAGGAAGTGCTGAAACTCTTTCATGGCGGTTACGCGCTGGAAACTTTCGAATTATTGCGCCACTACGGCCTGTTCCAGCAGCTGTTCCCGCTCACTGAGAAGAGCCTGGAAAAAGAGGAAGAGGGATTCCCCGTGACGCTCGTGCCCCGGGCCTTGGCCAACACCGACGCGCGGATAAACGCAGACAAACCGGTGACGCCCGCGTTTCTGTTTGCCGCGATGTTGTGGGAGCCGGTGCGTCAGCAGAAGCGCGAACTCATGGCGCAGGGGATGAATAACTATGACGCCATGTTTCGCGCGACCGAGCATGTGCTGCGCGAGCAATTGCGGCACGTTACCATCCCCAAACGGTTCAGCGTGCCGATGCGCGAAATCTGGAGTATGCAGGACCGCCTCGAACGGCGCGCCGGGATGCAGGCGTTCCGTCTTCTGGAAAATAAACGGTTCCGCGCCGCCTACGATTTCCTGTTGTTGCGCGCCGAGATCGGTGAAGCCGACCGGGTCCTCGCCGACTGGTGGACAAATTTCCAGCCGGCGGGAGAGGATGAACGCCGCGCCATGGTGGCGCAAGTGGCACCGGCCGCCGGCACGACCAAGCGGCGGCGCCGTCGCCGCCGGCCCGCGTCCAAGCAGATACCCGGGGATGCCTAAGCCGCTGTCATGCGACATGCAGGCCTATATCGGTCTCGGGAGCAACCTGGCCGATCCGGCGGTTCAGGTGCGTTCCGGTATGGCGGCGCTCGCGTCACTGGCGGAGACTCGCGTGGAAGTGTGCTCATCGCTGTTTCGCAGCGCGCCGGTGGGTTTACGGGAGCAGCCGGATTTCATCAATGCCGTCTGCCGCGTGTGGACCAGGCTGACCCCCGCCGCGCTCATGCGCAACCTGCTCGAAATTGAAAGCGCGCACGGTCGCGTGCGGGCGGGAGCCAAGGGCGGTCCACGCACGCTGGACCTTGATTTACTCCTGTACGGGAACGAGTCCATCCAAAGTGCCGAGCTGACGCTGCCGCATCCGAGACTCCACGAACGCGCTTTCGTCCTGTATCCTTTGCACGAGCTTGAACCGGATCTGGTCATTCCGCGGCATGGTGCAGTGCGCGATCTGCTGGCGGGCTGCGCCGGGCAACGAGTGGAAAGGTTAATAAGTCGATAATAGTTTAGAAACCGCATCTGCGTTTATCTTCGGTCCCAAAAGTAATATGAACATAGATAATCCAGGTTATGTCGTTGTCGAAGGCCCGATCGGCGTGGGCAAGACCAGCCTCGCCATGCGCCTGGCGGACGTCTTCGGCGCCAAACCGCTGCTGGAGCGGCCGGAAGAAAATCCCTTCCTCGATCGGTTTTACCAGTCACGCAAGCATTTTGCCCTGCCCACACAATTGTTTTTTCTGTTTCAGCGTGCCCGCCAGATCGCGCAACTCAAGCAGGGCGACATGTTCAGCAACGGCCACGTCGCCGATTTCCTGCTCGACAAGGACAAGCTGTTCGCGCGCGTCAATCTGGATGACGATGAACTGCGGCTGTACGAACAGGTCTACACGCAGATGAGTTTGGATCTGCCGGTCCCGGACCTGGTGATCTATCTGCAAGCGCCGGTGGACGTGTTGCATGAGCGCCTGCGCCGCCGTGGCGTGGAGTATGAACGCACCATCGAGCGCGCCTATTTGCAGACACTGGTCGAAGCCTATACCCAGTTTTTCCATCATTACACCGCCGCGCCGCTGCTGGTCGTCAACGCGGAGCGTATCAATATTGTGGAAAACGACGCGGATTTCCAGATGTTGCTGGCGCACATACGCAAGGTTCGCCGCGGCCGACATTTCCTGAATCCGCTCGCGGCCAACCAGTGAAACCCGTCACCCTCAGCACCATCCGGGAGATGAAGCGCCGGGGTGAAAAGATTACCTGCCTCACGGCTTACGACTACAGTTTTGCCAGCCTGCTCGATCGCGCCGGCATTGACATGGTCATGGTCGGGGATTCGCTCGGCATGGTCATGCAGGGACATGACAGCACCTTGCCCGTCAGCGTCGCCGACATGGTGTATCACAGCCGCTGCGTCGCGCGCGGCGTGAGCCGCGCCTTGCTCATCGTCGATATGCCGTTCATGAGCTATCAGCAAAGTCCGCAACATGCCATGGCCTCGGCCGGCCGCCTGATGCAGAAAGGCGGAGCGCAGGTGGTCAAACTGGAAGGGGGAGAACCGATGGCGGAGACCGTGCGGTTTCTGGTCGGACGCGGCATACCGGTTTGCGCGCATCTGGGGCTGACACCGCAGTCGGTGCATCAGTTGGGCGGCTATCGTGTCCAGGGGCGCGAGACAACGACCGCGGAACGGATTCGTCGCGACGCTAAGCTGCTGCAGGAGGCCGGCGCCAGCCTGCTGGTGCTGGAAGCGGTTCCGTCGGAACTGGCGAAAACGATTACCGCGGAGCTGGAGATTCCCACGATCGGCATCGGCGCCGGCAAAGACTGCGACGGTCAGGTGCTGGTGTTGCAGGATATGCTCGGCATCTATCCGCGACCCAGTCCGAAATTCTCCAAGAACTTCATGCAAGGTACCGCCGACATCGAAGCGGCGGTCAAGGCCTACATCGCTGCGGTCAAGTCAGGTTCCTTCCCGGGGCCTGAGCACAGTTTTCATTCCGTATGATTACGGTAGATAGCGTCGCCGGCCTGAGGGATCAGGTAACGCGGTTGCGGCAGGGCGGAAAGCGCGTCGCATTTGTACCCACCATGGGAAATCTGCATGCCGGTCATCTCCGCTTGATGCAGGAGGCGCGCCAGCATGCCCAAGTGGTGGTGGCGAGCATCTATCTCAATCCCCTGCAGTTTGGACAGGACGAGGACTTCGACGCCTATCCGCGCACACCGGCGCACGACAAAGTGGCGCTGCTCTCGGCCGGTGTGGATATATTGTTCAAGCCGGCGGAAGCCGAGATTTATCCGCGCGGCCATGCGGCGCAAACCTTTATCGAAGTGCCGGGCCTGAGCCATGATCTATGCGGAGCCTTCCGCCCCAAACATTTTCGCGGTGTCGCTACGGTGGTGCATCGACTGTTTCATATGGTGGCGCCCGACGTGGCGATCTTTGGTAAAAAAGATTATCAGCAGTGGCTGATCATCCGCCTGATGGCGGCCGATCTCGGTCTGCCGATTGAAATCGTCGGCGTGGACACGGTGCGTGAAGCCGATGGGCTGGCGCTGAGTTCACGCAACCATTATCTGAGTGCCGTGGAGCGCAAGCTTGCACCCGCCTTGCATGAAACGCTTTGCGGCTTGCGTGACCGGGTGCAACGCCATGGCAGCGTGACCACTGAGGCGGAAGAAGCCGCCATGGAGTCACTCAAGTCGCACGGTTTTCGCCCTGACTATGTCAGCGTCCGGCGGCAGGAGGACTTGGCCAAACCGCGTCCGGAAGACCGCCGGCTGGTGGCGCTCGCCGCTGCCTGGCTTGGCAACACGCGTCTCATTGATAACGTTGAATTCGAATCCTAAGAACCCCCTAACAAAAAGAAAAAATCAGACAGGATTTATGTGCACATAACCATGGTCTGTCCGTTCCGGACAATTCATGTTTGCAAGAAACCATAGTTTGTCCGCTTCAGACCAATAAGTAAGCAGTGGTGCTTCCCCTAATTGCTGTAGGACCAGCCTCAAACCCACCCACGATCCCTTGCAGGGTTTGTCGGATCGGTTAATACTGTATAGATATGCCGGCATATGAGATAAGTGCCTGTAGGCAAGCTACTTACGGTCTTCTGACCCCGCCAAGTTAGATGTCACGGGGCCAGGTTATACGTCAGAATGTGACGTCTAAATTACGTTAGCTGCCACAAAATGCGAAGAAAACACAATGCCTGTTTGGTTTGAGTTCTTGCTGGCTTTCGTATGGTGGGTGTTGTTGCTCCCTCTCTTCCTGGTATTTGCAACACCGTACATTTTTATCGCCTCTTTTTTTGGCGAAGGAGCGTGCTGGGAAAAAGTAAAAGTGAAGTACCGTAAGGTTGTTTTGTTTTGGGAAAAGTGGGGTTGGGGTTTCTCGCTTTGAGAGCGTCAGCTAACTTCGTGTTCGAGAGGGACCTCGGGTCCCGCTGGCGCGGTCCCCTCGGCCCCTCAACACAACGTTGAGGCTGTAGAAAAACCCTAAATCGGCACGAATTTTCTTAAAAAATTGGCAGAGGCAAAATTCAAGATGGAAATAAAAATACCAATGAAGGCGCGCCAGAGCCCTGCGTGGCAAGGATTTGAACACGCTGCCAAAAGAAGAAGCAAGCACATCGGCAGTTTTATCGTCCTGTATCGCGTCAGATTCATTGGCATGCGAAGAAGGACTTTTCCTACAGCCTCGTTAGGCCGCCGTGCTCGGGACCCATGGCAGCACTGGGAATATAGCAGGCCCCAAATTTACGTAGGAGGATAAAAATGAAGATTCTGAAAATAGCGATTGCATCTATGGCGTTCATGATAGCTGTAACTATTGCCCCGATTGCACCGGCGCAACAAACAGGTATCAAGCCCCTCTATGAGCGACTAGGCGGCCTCAAGGGTATCACGGTCGTCGTCGATGACTTCATCAACCGGCTCGTGGCGAATAAGCAGCTGAACAAGAATCCCGCCATTAACGCAGGCCGGAAGAGTTCCCCGGCGCCCTACCTCAAGTTCCAGGTATCGCAATTGATCTGCGAGCTGGCCGGCGGG
>JAUSDQ010000062.1 GCA_030650525.1 Sulfuricaulis sp. | reverse complement strand
CGCCACCTCGTAGCCATCCATGTCAGGCAGGTTGATGTCGAGCAGCACCACGGCGAATTCGCGCGCGAGTAGCGCGCGCAGGCCGGCGCCGCCGCTCTCGGCCTCTACCACGTCCAGCCCGAGCGGCGCGAGTGCGGCGAGCAGCGCCATGCGCTTCCCCGGGTTGTCGTCCACCACCAGCACACTGGCCGGCACATCGCTCATGTGTGCTCTCCCGCAAGATTGCGCAGCCGCGGCGCGGTCGGGCTCGAGTGAATCCAGGCGGCAATCACCTCGTTGACGAGGATGAAAGCCGCTGACACGATCCAGACGGCGGGCTTGAGAAGGGCTTTCATGGCTGCGCACCGGACGCGAGTGCTCCGGCGACGGCCGGCAGCAGCTCCTGGTGCGCCGTGCCCTTGGTGATATAAGCGTAAGCGCCGGCCTCATGCGCGCGCTCGACGTAGATGCTGGCGGAATGCTGAGATACGACGATGACGTTGCACTCCGGCAGCTTCGCCTTGATGCGGGCGGTGAGCTCGATGCCGTTGGCGTCAGGGAGCTCGATGTCCATCAGCACCAGCCGCGGGCGGTGACTCAGGCACAGTTCCAGCGCGCGCGCGCCGTCGGCAGCCTCGAGGATATTGACGCCGGGATACGCGGATTGCAGAAGCGCCCGCAACGCCGCGCGCATCGGTTGATAATCATCCACGATCAACACGTCGAAGTTCCCGGGGTTGGTTGACATCATCTCGGAATGAATGATGCGGGAAAACTTCAGAACAATCTGTCGGGAGAGCTGAACAACAGGGGGGTCAGCGTGTAGGGAGAGTTTGACAAGTTGCTTCGCCCGTTTGATCTGGATCAAATGGATCGCCATGCCGGTGAAAATCGGATGTCGTGGTACGTAATGGCTCGTGGTCCTGGACCCCGGCGTACTCCGGGGTGACGGTTTTCACCAATCACGAGTCACGAATCAATGGCACTATTTTAAGGAAGACGAAATAGGGAAAGGCTGATACCTGAAGGGGTTACGATGGAGGTATTGAGACTTCATAGTCACCCCTGGAGGATCAGCCTTTGAAGAATATTATCATGAATAGGCGAGTGCAGGAATCGATCAGGCGATTTCGAAGCAGTTTTTTGCAGTCGGGTCGCGAGAAGTTGTTCAACGTCCTGCCGGCGCAGGAATTGATGCGCGCGGTGCAGGAGGAGGTCGGCGTGTGGCGAGATCGACGGTATGCTCCGCTGGTGGCGCTGCGCTTGTTCGTCGAGCAGGTGCTACACACGGACCACGCCTGCCAGGACGTGGTGGTTCTATATGCCAGCGAGCGAGTGGCGCAGGGCGAGGCGCAAATCAGCTTGTCCACCGGGCCGTATTGCAACGCACGCCTGAGATTACCGTTGGGGCTGGTGGAGCGACTGGGCAAGAAGGTGGGCGAGCGGCTTGAGGGAGGTTCAACAGGGGGATGGAAGTGGCGTGGACGATCGGTGAAGATTGTCGATGGCACGACGGTGACGATGCCCGACACTGAGGACAACCAAGCGCGGTATCCGCAACATAGCGGGCAGAAGGCCGGACTGGGATTTCCCATTGCACGGCTGGTGGCGCTGGTTTCCTTGGGTTGCGGGGCGGTGCTCAACTGGGCGATGGGACCGTACAAGGGCAAGCAGACGGGCGAGGACGCGTTATTTCGACTGTTGTATGGTTCGCTGGTCAAAGGGGACATCGTGCTGGCGGATCGTTACCACTGCAGCTATTTCACCGTGGCGGTGCTGTATTTGATGGGGGTCGATGTGCTTACGCGCCAGCACTCGCGACGCGTGACGGACTTTCGGCGCGGCAAGCGTTTGGGTAAACGCGATCACTTGGTGGTTTGGGAGCGCCCGGCGCGCCCGGAGTGGATGGAGCAGGAACTCTATGCCCAAATCCCGGAAGAACTCGTGGTGCGCGAGGCGAAGGTTGCGCAGTGGGTGCTGGTGAGCACCCTCATTGATCCGGTGCAGGTGAGTAAAGAGGAACTCAATGCGCTGTACGTTCAGCGCTGGCACATCGAGCTCGATCTGCGCGCGATCAAGACCGTGATGGACATGGAAATCCTGCGCTGCAAGAGCGCGCAGATGGTGCAGAAAGAGGTCGGCGCCTTTTTCCTCGCGTATAACCTGATCCGAGCCGCGATGGCGCAGGCCGCGGCCTGCGCCAACCTATTGCCGCGGCAGCTGAGCTTCTGCGGGGCGAAGCGCATGATCAACGGCTTCCTGGACCTTCTCAGGGGAAGGGCCGCACGGGGTCTGATCCGAATGCTCGCGTATTTGCGTGGCGCAATCGCGCTTCTACTCTTGCCGCACCGACCAAACCGAGTCGAACCTCGGGCCGTGAAGCGACGACCAAAACCGCATCGGCTACTGACTGAACTCCGCAACGTGGCGCGCGCGAGGCTTCTTCGCGCGCGTCCTTGCATCGCTTAAAATAGTGCCATTGATGTCTTGGGAATCTTTCCTCTTGCAGTCTCACCAGGATGGTTATCCGTGTCGTCGCCCTAAACCAATGAATAACGGGAAGTATCTGCGTTCATCTGTGTTCATCTGTGGTTTCCAGGGTAATTGGTTCGTCATTCCAACGTAGGATGAAAACAGCGCAGCGTGCGCGCGGTAGACGGACGCGTGATAACGGGTGCAACCTCGCACGCCCCGGTCGCTCGCGCGCAACGGTCGCGAAACGCGCAGCCGGGCCTGAGATTCAACAGCGACGGCGTCATACCCGGA
>JAUSDQ010000047.1 GCA_030650525.1 Sulfuricaulis sp. | reverse complement strand
CCCGGTATATTTATCCGTGGTTGTTATTGCTGGTTCGGTATATTAGCAAAAACTGTGATCTGACCTGATCTGACCCGATTTTCCTCTTTGTCTTTAACGAACGTCTGCTCGGTTACACTTTCACCTGGTCGGGTGCTGCCGGTACATAAAACGTGATCCACATTCCCTTTGACAATCGATTCATCCAGCTGGGCGAAGCTTTCTTTGCCAAGGCGCAACCCGTGCCGGTGAAACAGCCGACGATGATCCAGTTCAATCACGCGCTGGCCCGGGAACTGGGTATGTTGGTGGAGGATGTCAGCGAGGCGGAACTGGCGCAGCTGTTTTCCGGTAACGCGCTGCCGCCCGGGGCCGTGCCGGTGGCGATGGCGTATGCGGGCCATCAATTCGGCAACTTTGTTCCACAGCTTGGCGATGGGCGCGCGATCTGGCTCGGCGAAATCCGCACGGCGAACGGCGCCCGCTTTGACCTACAGTTGAAGGGCAGCGGGCGCACGGCCTATTCCCGTGGCGGCGACGGCCGCGCGGCGCTGGGACCGGTGCTGCGCGAATACCTGGTGAGCGAGGCGATGTATCGGCTCGGTGTGCCGACCACGCGGGCGCTGGCCGCGGTCGCCACCGGCGAGGCGGTGGCGCGCGAGCGTGCCTTGCCGGGCGGGGTGATTACGCGCGTGGCCGCGAGCTTTGTACGGGTGGGGACGTTCGAGTATTTCGCCGCGCGCGGGGATGTCGAGGCCGTGAAAAAGCTCGCGGACTATGTGATTGCGCGAAATTATCAGGAAGTGGCCGCGGCGGAACAGCCCTACGTGGCGTTGCTCGCGGCGGTGATCGCGCGCCAGGCACGGTTGATCGCGCGCTGGATGCAGCTCGGGTTTATTCACGGGGTGATGAATACCGACAATATGTCCATCGCCGGTGAGACCATCGACTACGGGCCCTGTGCCTTTATGGATGGGTATGATCACCGGCGCGTATTCAGTTCGATTGATCACCACGGGCGCTACGCCTATAACAGCCAGCCGGGCATAGGCTTGTGGAATCTGGTACGCCTGGCCGAAACGCTGGTGCCGTTATTGGCGGAATCGACGGAAGACGCGGTGAAGATCGCGCAGACGCATCTCGAAACCTACCGGGGCCAGTATGAAGCGGCGTGGCTGGCGGGTATGCGCGGGAAGCTGGGCCTCACGGCGGGTGTTGAATCCGACGCGCAGGACAAAGCACTGATCGATGCCTTGCTCGACGTAATGGACGACAATGAGGCGGACTTTACACTGACGTTTTATCACCTGTCGCGCCTCGGCGCCGGCTCACCCGCGCACGATCAGGCCATTCGCGGCTTGTTTGCCCGGCCCGCGGCGTTTGATGACTGGGCCGCGCAATGGCGCGAGCGCCTCAAGCGCGTGCCGCAGGGTGATGCGGCGCGTCAGGCCGGCATGCAGGCGGTGAACCCGGTGTATATCCCGCGCAATCATCAAATTGAAGCGGCTATCCGCGCCGCGGAAGACCGGGGAGATTTTTCGGTGTTTCACGCACTGCACGCCGTGTTGCAGAACCCGTATGCGGACCAGGCCGGGAAAGAGCGTTATCGTCTGCCGCCCGAACCGGAAGAAATGGTGTCCAAAACCTTTTGTGGCACCTAGCCGAAATAAAAAAACCGGAGCAGCTCAGAGCACAGTTTTCTCTAATATTCGCCCGCATCGCAGAACAAGGGAGAGCATCCGATGCCAAAAAATATCATCTTGTGTTCGGACGGAACCGGGAACAGCGGCGGGAAGGGCCACGGGACGAATGTCTGGAGGCTGTATAAGGTGATCGATCTGTATCATTCCCAGGCGCGGGTCAGCATTCACGACGACGGCGTCGGCGAATCAAGGGGTCAGAGTAGTTGAGTGGAGGAAGCGATTCTCCGCGACCTGGAATCATTCCTGGTTGAACTTGGCGGCGATTTCGCCTTTCTCGCGCGGCAGAAGCGGATCGTGGCCGACGGGGACGATTTTTATCTGGACCTGCTTTTCTACCACCGGCGGCTGCGGCGCCTGGTGGCGATAGAACTGAAGCTGGGCAAGTTCACACCCGCCGATATGGGACAGATGGAGTTCTATCTACGCTGGTTGAAAAAACACGAGATGCGGCCGGGAGAAGAAACGCCGCTTGGCCTCATCCTGTGCGCCGGAAAGTCGGTCGAGCGGGTTGAAGTCCTGGAACTGGAGCAGCGAGGCATTCGCGTGGCGGAATATCTGACCGAGTTACCGCCGCGCCAGGCGCTGCAGAAACGCCTGCACGGCGCCATCTTGCTGGCGCGCAAGAGGCTGGGCACTACCACGTTGCCGAAAAGCGAGAAGGAAGCGCCCGCGCTTAAAACGACCGCGCGCAAAACGGCCAAGCCGAAGCGGCAAGCATGAGCACACAAAGCCAAATCGAGTGGACCGAGCAAACCTGGAATCCGACGGTCGGATGCACAAAAATATCGCCCGGCTGTAAAAACTGTTACGCCGAAACCATGGCTAAGCGTCTGCAAGCTATGGGCATGCACGGCTACGAGAATGGCTTCCGTTTAACGCTCATGCCCGAGCGTCTATCCGAACCGCTAGAGCGTCGGAAACCGACGGTTTACTTCGTGAAAGAAATAATCAATTTCGTTGTTTCGACACGCACGGAAGACTACCAGAAGAAAAATCGGCATTAACTGTCAACCCGTAGTCTCTTAAACACAAAGCCCGCCGTTATGGCGGGCTTTGTGTTTTATGGTGAATAAAATTAAGGGGCCAATCAAATTAAGGGGCCAGGTTCAAATTAAGGGGCCAGGTTCGGTTATTCCCGGGAGGAGGATCACTCCGGCCGGCAGGTTTACAAGCCGCTGGTTGACGAATGGGTTCTGTACGGAATGGCACTTACTTAATTTTCCGAGGATGCCCATACATTCTGACTTTCTCTCTGGCGATCGCCCTGGCTTCGGTCAGCAAGGGAAATTGTTTTGGTCGTCGCTTGATGGCTCTCGGCTCGATGCGCCCGGGACGATTGCCCACGCGCTGTTGCGCGATCAGGATGAACAGCGCGTGGCG
>JAUSDQ010000040.1 GCA_030650525.1 Sulfuricaulis sp. | reverse complement strand
CGATGTGGGCCGCCATGCCGAGCAGCGCGCCCACCGTGATCACCCCGCTTCCACCGATGCCGGTGACTAGCACGTCGTAGGGTTGGTCCAGCGCGGGAAGTGCCGGCGATGGCAGTCCTGCGAAGAGCCCCGCGCCATCCGGCGTGGCCAGCGCGGCAGCCTTGCGCACAACGGCCCCCTCGACGGTCACGAAGCTCGGACAGAATCCTTCAAGGCAGGAAAAATCCTTGTTGCAGTCGGATTGGTCGATGCCGCGCTTGCGGCCGAATTCGGTTTCCACGGGCTTGACCGCCATGCAATTGGACTTTTCCGAGCAGTCGCCGCAACCCTCGCAGACACGGTCATTGATGACAACCCGCCGCGGCGGGTCCGGATAAAGTCCGCGCTTGCGCTTGCGCCTTTTTTCCGCGGCGCAGGCCTGATCGTAGACCAGCACCGTCAAGCCTGGAATGTCTTGCAACTCGCGCTGGACCTCCTCAAGTTGATCCCGGTGCCGGACCAGGGTCCCTGGCGCAAACTGGGTGTCGGCGGGATATTTGTCGGGTTCATCGGTGAGGACATAGATCTTGCGCGCGCCTTCGGCCGCCACCTGTTGCGTGATCAGTGCCGCGTTCAAGGGGCCGTCATGCGGCTGCCCGCCGGTCATCGCCACGGCGTCATTGAACAGGATCTTGTAGGTGATGTTCACGCCGGCCGCGGCCGCGGCGCGAATGGCCAGCAGGCCCGAGTGGTAATAGGTCCCGTCGCCCAGATTCTGGAAGATATGGCGCGTGCCCGTAAACGGCGCCTGGCCAATCCAATTCGCGCCCTCTCCTCCCATGTGGGTGATGGCGCTGGTGCGGCGCTCGGGCATGAACATGGCCATGCCGTGGCAACCGATGCCTGCCCCCGCGCGGCTGCCGTCGGGCAGCTTGGTCGAGCGGTTATGTGGGCAACCGGAGCAGAAGAAAGGCGTGCGCACCAGGGCGGCGGGCGTCGGCGCGGCGCGCGCGGCGCGTTCATTGACACGTTGCAAGGCCTGGCGCAGCCGCGCGTCATCAACGCGGGCGAGCAGTCGGCGCCCCAGCACCTGCGCGACCAGCAGCGGGTTCAGGGTGCCCTGCGAGGGCAATAGCACCTGTCCTAGCTCGTCGCACTTGCCGACGATCGTGGGACGCTGCGCCACGTGGTAGAGCGCCTTGGTCAGCTGATCCTCGATGAGTCCGCGCTTTTCCTCGATCACGACAATTTCCTCGAGGCCGAGCGCAAACGTGATCGCCCCCTGGGTTTCGAGCGGCCAACTCAGCCCGACCTTGTAGAGCGTCAGGCCGAGTTCGCGGGCGCGCGCTTCATCGATGCCGAGATCAATGAGCGCCTCGCGGACATCGCGATAGGCCTTGCCGCTCGTCACGATGCCAACGCGCGCGCGCGGCGAGGGCCAGATCTGGCGATCCAGGCCGTTGGCGCGCGCGAAGGCCGCAATGGCGGCCATCTTCGGGCCGTGCAATCGGCGCTCCTGTTCGACCAGGGGGTCTGGGTCGCGGATGCCGAGTCCGCCGGCGGGCATGGGGAAGTCGTCCGGGATGACGATGTCGAGCCGCTCGGGATCGACTGAAATGGATCCGCTGCTCTCCACCGTCTCGGAGATGGCCTTGAATCCCACCCAACAGCCCGAGTAGCGCGACAGGGCAATTCCCAGCAGACCGAAGTCAACATACTCCTGAATCGTGGACGGATTAAGCACCGGAATCATGGCCGCGATCAGCACCTGCTCGCTCTGGCTGACCAGGGTCGAGGACACGCCGCCATGGTCGTCGCCCAGCAGCATCAAGACGCCACCCAGCGCACTCGTGCCGGCCGAGTTGGCGTGCTTGAGCGCGTCCAGCGAGCGATCGACGCCGGGCGCCTTGCCGTACCAGATGCCGAACACGCCATCGACGTTCGCGCCGGGAAAGAGGTTCACCTGCTGACTTCCCCAGACCGAGGTCGCAGCCAGGTCTTCGTTCACGCCCGGCTGGAAGCGAATGTTTTCGGCTTCCAGCAGTTTGCGCGCCTGCCCCAGCGCCAAGTCGTAGCCGCCGAGCGGCGAACCGCGATAGCCCGAGATGAACCCGCCGGTGTTGAGTCCGGCCGCCCGGTCGCGCTGGCGCTGGATGATCGGCAGGCGAACGAGCGCCTGGATGCCGGTGAGATAAACGCGGCCTTGCCGCAGGGTGTATTTGTCGTCAAGAGCGACTGCAAGCGTGGTCATGTCATTCATCCTTTTGCATGCCGCCGGCGCAAACCTGTGCGCCTTGGGCGGTTCTGTTACCGATGGTAGGGAATCTCCCGGGACCGAACCTGCGCCGGCCCGGGAGCTTTGTTGGGGGCGCATGGCGGCTATTCTGAAGGCAGGGCGCGCCGCACGCTTCGTCACATTGGACGGTTTCGCGCGCCTTGCGCGGTCCTTGCCGGCGCGCAAGCACCCGTTTTTCGTCACATATGACGATGCGCCGCGCGACCCGCGGCAGCAGAATAAAAGTCGGAGATCCAGACCCTGGACGGTGCGTCGTGCATGGGGTCTCGTCGCACTCCGTGAACCCCATTTCTATAAGGAGCACATCGTGAATTACCTCAGACAACTCATTTCGATACTCATGCTGACGGCGGCGCCCTGGGCCGCCGCGCAGGCGCCGGCTTTCCCCAGTGGACCGGTTCGCATCGTCATTCCATCCGCCGCGGGCGGCTCGCTCGACATCTCGGCGCGCATGATGGTGGACAAGCTGCAACGCGCGCTGGGGCAACCCGTTATCGTGGACAACCGGGTCGGCGCGGATGGCATCATCGGCGCGCAGGCGGCCGCGCAGGCCGCGGCTGACGGGCACACGCTGTTCTACGGCGGCACCACCACCATCGTGGCCAATGCGGTGCTGCGGCGCAAACTGCCCTACGATCCGCTGCGCGACTTCGCTCCGGTCACCCTGGTGGGGGTCTCGGCGCTGGTGCTGCTGGTCAACCCGGACCTGCCGGTGCAGAACGTCGCCGAACTGGTGAGCTATGCGAAGGCGAATCCCGGCAAGCTGGCGTTTGGCAGCGCTTTCGTCTCGGCACGCATGGCCGGCGAGTTGTTCAATATCATGACCGGGGCCACGCTGCTATCGGTGCCCTACAAGTCCGGGGTGACGGCGCATACCGATTTGGTCGGTGGTCAGGTGCAGGTGATGTTCGGCGATCTCTTTAGCGCCCTGCCATTTATAAAATCAGGCAAGGTGCGTGCCTTGGCCGTGACGACAGCGCGCCGCACCGCGGCAGCGCCCGAGTTGCCGACGATCGCCGAGACCCTGCCAGGCTATGAACTGACTGCGTGGGGTGCCTTCTTTGTACCGGCCAAAACGCCAGCGCCGGTGGTGGCGCGCCTCAATAGCGAACTGGTGGGCATCATTGGCGCTCCTGAGTTCCGCCAGCGCTTGCTCGCCTCGGGCAGCGACGCGAACCCGGGCACGCCACAGGCGCTCAAAAGCATGGTGGACGCCGATGTGGCGACCTGGCGGCGTCTGGTGGTGGACGCCCACATGGAGATGACCGACTGATGAAGCGAGTCCGCGCGCCACGCCATGGGCCAGCAGCTCGCTGCGCTGGCCCATGGCGACTTAGCGGATCAGGCCCAGCCGGCGCGCGATGGTGACCGCCTGCGTGCGCGTGTGGGCGCCGAATTTGGCGTTGATGTTGCGCAAGTGGGTGCGCACGGTACTGTTGGAGACGAATAGTTTTTCGGCGATCGCGTCGTTGCTGTAGCCCTCGGCCAGCAACTGCAGAGTGCGCAGTTCCTTGTGCGTGAGCGGTTCGTCCAGTGTCTGTGCGATGGCGGGCGCGCTGTCGTGTTCACCCAGGTCCGGCGCCAGCGGTCCGAAGGCCTGCAGCAGGCGCTGCAGGTAGGCGGCGAAGACGGGCTCGGCGCGGCGCGTCCCAAATTGCTCCAGCACCTGGCGCACCAGCGCGCCGGCCAGCGGCCCTTCATCCAGGATCAGGCGTAGCGCGCCCTCCTTGCAGGTTTGGCGCAGGACGGTGAGCGCCAGGGCCTGCGCCGCGGCGTGCTTGCCGCTGCGCGTCAGCGCCAGCGCGTGCATGAACTGCAGGCGCAGGGCTCGCCTGCCACGCGATTGCGCCTGGGCCGTCGCCGCCTCGGCTTCCAGCCACTGCGCGGCGCGCCGCGCGTCGCCGGCGAAGAGCTCCCAGCGGGCGCGGCCAATCGCCAGGTCCTCCAGGTCATGCGCCAGATGCCGCCTCCCGGCAATGCCTTCCCATAGCCCGGGCTCGTCGGCGCGATCGAGTTCGACGCGGGCGGCCTCGGCATAGCCCTGCAACAGTTGCAGCCGCGCGCGCTCCAAGCGCGCCGAGGCGACCAGGCGCCGCATGTCGCGCTGGTCGCCCAGGTACTCCAACTCCGCGAGGGTCTCGAACGCGTCGTCGACATCGCCCTGCGCGAACGCGATGCGCGCCAGCATCGCATGGCCGAGGATGATGCGGTCCGAGGACCAGATGTCGCGCGCCAGCGGCAGGTACACGTGCAGCAGGCGCGCCGCCTGCTGGAGATCGTTGCTTTCGTAGATCGAGATGGCATGGAACAGGCCGGCCCTGGCGTTGCCGTAGCTCGACCCGAACGCGTCGGGCTGGGTCGTGTTGACCGCGAGATGAAAGCGTGCCGTGGCCTGGCGCAGCCGGCCTTCGAGCAGGTCGAAGATGCCCTCGATAGTCTCGGCGTACATGCGGAGAAAGGCGCTGGTGCCTTGGTTCTGCGTGCGCCGCACCGCGTCGAGCAGGCGCCGGGCTTCGTCGTAGCGGCCCAGCGTGGTGGCACAGGTGGCCACCGCGTTGACCAACACGGCGTCGGCGAACGATGAGTCGCTGGGCAGGCTCAGCATGCCGCGCTGGCCTTCGGCGTAGGCCTCCTCGGTGCGGTCCATCAGCATGAGCAACACCGGATGCAGCGCCACCAGGTAGGGCCGCAATTGGGCGTCGTTGGACTGTTGCAGGCCCGTGCTCCGCAGCAGGTCGAGCGCCTCGCGCGGTCCGCGGGTGTAGCAGGTGGCCCACACTTGCACCGCCTGCAACAGTGGTGCCTCGCGCAAGGCGGCGCTCGGCAAGGCGCCCAGCCAGCGCGTGAGCCAGCGCAAGCGGCCGTGTTCCAATAGTTGCGGCGCCTCGCGCCGCAGCAGCGCAATGGCCTGTGCCGTGTCACCGCTTTCGATCAGGTGTTCGATCGCCGGCACGGGGCGGGCCTGCGCTTCGTACCATGCGGCGGCGGCGTGGTGCAGCGCGGGAATCTCATGCGGCAATTCACGCTGCAGCTGCGCGCGCAGGAAGCCCGCGAACAGGCTGTGGTAGCGCCAGATCGGCTCGGCGCCTTCGCGCACCGGCGTTGCAATCAGGAACATGCTGGCGGCCTCGAGGTGGCGCAGCGTCGCGGCGCTTTCCGACTCGGGTGCCAGGGCCTGACACAGCGCGGGCTGCAACTCGCGCAGGATGCTCGTGCGCAGCAGGAAGCGGCGTATCGCATCGGGCTGCTGCGCCAGCACTTCCTCGGCCAGGTAGTCGGCCAGGCCCGCATCGGCGCCGGAAAAGCGGGTGATGAAGGCGGCCGGCTCGTCGGCGCGCTCCAGCGCCAACCAGGCCAGCCACAGCGCGGCGGCCCAGCCTTCAGTCTTGCGGTGCAGTGTCTCCAGTTGCGCGGCCGCCAGCCCGAGCGCCTTGCGCTGGGCGAAGAAACGCGCGGTTTCGTCGCTGCTGAAGCGCAGCTGTTGCATGTCGATTTCCATCAGCTGACCGCGCGCGCGCAGGCGCCCCAGCCGAAAATTGGGCGTCGTGCGCGAGCCGATCACCACGCGCGCGCCCGCCGGCAGGCGCTCGATCATCTCGCGCACAAGCGCCAGGACGCCGTGGTCCTGGATCAGCTCGAAATCATCGAGGAACAAGACGAAATTGCCGCGGATCGTACCCAACTGGTCGAGCAGGTCAAGCGGCAATTCGCTGATCTCCGAAGCGTCGGCGTGCTCGCCCGTGCCCAGGCGCTCGGGTCGCAGTTGATTGACAAGCGCGCCCAGAAAGTGAAGGAATCGTGTCGGATCGTTGTCGGCGGCGTCGAGTGTCAGCCAGGCCGTCGCCACGCCCTCGGCCTCCAAGCGAACCCGGCACTGGCGCATCGCCGTGGTCTTGCCAAACCCGGCGGGTGCTCGAATCAGCACCAGACGAGCGGTTGACGCTTCGCACACCTTGTCGCACACGGCCACCCGAAGCACTTGCGCGGGATCGGCAGCGGGTGGGTTCATCTTGGCCGGCAACAGGGCGGGCAGGGCGGGCGCGGAAGCGGGATGCATGGGTGCGGGCAAGTTTACTCCGAGCCACCCGGTCATCGACGCGGGGAAACCCGCTTGGCACCACAACGCGCTGAAATTCGTCCAAGCTGACGAGGACGGCCGCGAGCGGACTGGGTAAGCTCGAAGCTCGCCGATGGAGTGGGACCCGCGCGCTTCACGCCAGCCCCGCTCCTCTCCGCCAGCGTCACGACGACAACTAAACAAAGCACAGGTATCGATGATGTACGAAAAACCATTGCCCATAGTCGATCAGGAAAGCCGCCCGTATTGGGACGCGCTGAAGCAGCACCGGCTTCTCATCAAGTCTTGCCGCGGTTGCGGCCAGCGGCATTTTTATCCGCGTGAACTGTGTCCCCATTGCCACTCGGATGAACTCGACTGGATCGAGGCTGCGGGCGAGGGCGTGATCTACAGCTACACGGTGGCCCGCCGCCCCGCTGGCCCCGCCTTCAAGGCCGATGCCCCTTATGTGGTCGCGATCATCACCCTCGCCGAGGGGCCCCGGATGATGAGCAACATCATCACCGACCAGGTCGATGCCGTGCGGATCGGACAACGCGTGAAGCTGTTATTCGAGGACGTGACCGACGAGATCACCTTGCCCAAATTTCAACTGGCTTGAGAAAGAAGAAGGCTCTGACATGCAATTGACGATCGACCCCGATATCGAGGACATGACGACCTCGCTGATGCGCTTTATCGAGCGCGAAGTGATTCCGATCGAGGAGGCGAACAAGGCCTTGCTGGCGGACGATCGTTCACTGTTCGATGCCACGGGCCGTTATGTTCCGGAAGTTCTTGCCTTGCGCAGGAAGGTCCGCATGCGCTCCGCCGAGCTGGGCTTCTACACCCTGTTCGGGGCTGCCGACCTGGGTGGGTCGGAAATGGGCGCGCGGGCCTCGACGCATATTCAGGAGACACTGTACCGTCGCTACGGTCCGGCGCGCACCTTGATCCAGACAGTGGTCCTGCCCTCGCCCTTCACCAACGGCCTGACACCGGTGTTGCGCGCCTTGCCGCCGCGGACGCTGGCCCGCTACCGCGAGGGCATCGCCAGCGGCGACAAGACCTTGTGCTTCGCCTTGAGCGAGCCCGATGCTGGGTCCGACGTCATGGCGATGAAAACCCGCGCCGTGCGTGAAGGTGATGCCTGGGTCATCACGGGCACCAAGCAGTGGATCACCAACGCGCCCTACGCCGACTACGCCATGGTGTTCGCGGTGACCGATGCGCAACAGGCGGCGAAGCGCAAGGGCGGCATCACCGGCTTTCTGGTGGACATGCGCACGCCGGGCGTGGCCGCGCCCAGCGTCGTGCGCGTCATGGGGCATCTTGGCGGCGAAACCGGAACCTTCACGCTGGACAAGGTGCGGGTCGCCGACGACCACCGGCTCGGCGCCGTCGATCAGGGGCTGGCGGTGGCAATCGGCGGCGTCAGTGCCGGCCGGCTGGGCCTGGCCGCCATGTCCCTCGGCCTGGCGCAATGGGCGCTCGACCTGGCGCTCGGCTATGCCAAGGTCCGCAAGACCTTCGGTGTTCCGATCGCGCAGCATCAGGCGATTCAGTTCATGCTGGCCGACAGCGCCATGGACATCTATGCGGCCAAGGCGATGCTCCAGAAATGCTCGTTGCGCATTGATCACCAACAAGACGTCGTCGCCGAGATCAGCATGGTCAAGGCGTTCTGCACGGAAATGGTCGGACGGGTCATGGACCGCTGCATCCAGATCCACGGCGGCATGGGGCTTACCAACGAGCTCCGTCTCGAGGAGGGCATGCGGCTGGCGCGCCAAACGCGCATTCCCGATGGCACCGGCGAGATCCAGCGCCGCACCATCGCCTTGCAGATGCTCGCGGGCAAGCTGGATTTGTAATGGCGCCGCGCACTGACCGATCACATTAAAAAGGAAAAACACATCATGGCCCAGAGAGAAGCCGTCATTGTCGGCGTGGCGGACCTGCCGCTGGCGCAGGGTAAGGTTCTTCAGCCCATGTCCGTGCTGCAAATGCAGGCGCGCGTGGCGCGCGACGCGCTGGCCGACGCCGGGATTGCGATGCGCGAGGTTGATGGCCTGTTCACCTCGGGCTTGTGGGGCATCCCCGGCCCCGGCCAGGTGCCCACCATCACGCTGTCCGAGTATTTCGGCATTGCGCCGCGCGTGGTCGATGGAAGCAATATTGGGGGCGCGGCTTTCGAGGCCCATGTGGCCCACGCCGCGCTGGCCATTGAGGCCGGCCACTGCGAGGTTGCGCTCATTACCTATGGCAGTCTTCAGCGTAGCGAAATGAGCCGATCATTGGCGCCGCGTCAAGCCGTGCTCCAGATGCAGTACGAGGCCCCATGGGGATTGCCGACGCCGATGGGCGGCTATGCGCTCGCCGCGATGCGCCACATGCACGAATTTGGCACGACCTCGGAACAACTCGCCGAGATCGCGGTAGCGACGCGCAAGTGGGCCCAGCTCAACCCGCACGCGATGATGCGCGACCCACTCGATATTGACGGTGTGCTGCGCAGCCCGATGATTTCCGATCCGTTGCATCTGCTGGACGCCTGTCTGGTCACGGACGGCGGCGGCGCCGTGGTCATGACGACCGCGGAGCACGCCCGCGCGCTCGGCCGTGTCCCGATCTTCGTGCGTGGTACTGGCGTCTCGCATACCCACCTCAACATCGCGGCCATGCCGGACCTGGCGCGACTGACGGCCGCCGAAATTTCCGGACGCGACGCATTCGAAAGAGCCGGGATCAGCCATGCTGATATCGATGTGGTCGAATGCTACGACTCGTTCACGATCACGGTCTTGATGACGCTGGAGGCGCTTGGCTTCTGCCCGCGCGGCGAGGGCGGAGCCTTCGTTTCCGGACAACGTACCGCGCCCGGCGGTGAGTTCCCGATGAACACCAATGGCGGCGGCCTGTCGTATGCCCATCCCGGCATGTACGGCATCTTCCTGTTGATTGAAGCCGCGCGACAACTGCGCGGCGAATGCGGACCGCGCCAGGTGCCGGGCGCACGCACGGCACTGGTTCACGGCACGGGTGGAACGCTTTCGAGCGGCGCCACCTGCATTCTTTCGACGCGCTGAGTAGCGGCAACCACGGTAACAAACGGAAAAGGAGACTGTATGACACGGAACAAATCGGTGGAAGGAAAGGTGGCCGTCGTCACCGGCGCCGGGCGCGGCATCGGGCGCGACGTCGCCCTGTTGCTGGCGGCCCAGGGGGCGAAGGTTGTGGTCAACGACGTCGGCGGGTCGGTTCACGGCGAGGGCACCGATGTGGGTCCGGCCGATGGCGTCGTCAACGAGATTCGCGCCGCCGGCGGCGAGGCGGTGGTCAGCACGGATAGCGTGGCGGACTGGAACAGCGCTCACCGCATCATTGCCACGGCGCTGGATCATTTCGGCCGCATCGACATCGTGGTCAACAATGCAGGCATTCTGCGCGACCGGTTGATTTTCAAGATGTCCGAGCAGGACTGGCGCGACGTGATCGACGTCCACCTGCACGGCAGCTTCTTCGTATCGCGCGCGGCCGCCGAGCATTTCAAGGCGCAGAACTCAGGCGCCTATGTTC
Source organism: Sulfuricaulis sp. (assembly GCA_030650525.1). Classification (GTDB taxonomy): domain Bacteria; phylum Pseudomonadota; class Gammaproteobacteria; order Acidiferrobacterales; family Sulfurifustaceae; genus Sulfuricaulis. The sequence goes on along the minus strand of JAUSDQ010000040.1, from coordinate 19,013 downwards.
ACATGTCTTCGACATCGGGACTGTTGGGCAACACCGGTCAGGCCAATTACGGCGCGGCGAAGGCCGGCATCGCCGGCCTGTCGCGGGCCCTGGCCTTTGACATGCAGCGCTACAACGTCCGCTCCAATGCCATCGCGCCCTTCGCCTGGAGCCGCATGGGCGGAGCCATCAAGGCCGACACGCCGGAACGGCAGGCCTTTCTGGACAAAGCCGCGGTGGCACTCACGCCGGCCAAGATCGCACCGATGATCGTCTATCTGGCGAGCGACCTGGCCAAAGACGTGACGGGCCAGATATTTGCATTGCGCGGCAACGAAATTTTCCTGATGAGCCAGCCCCGGCCAGTGCGCGGCATGCATAGCGCCGAGGGCTGGACTCCTCAAACCATCGCCGAGCGCGTCGGCCCGGCGATGAAACCGAACTTCATTCCGCTGGAAAATTCGGGCACTGTCTTCTGCTGGGATCCTATCTGAAGGGAATTGCAAATGGCGATTGATTACGACCGACTGATGGCGTTGACACTTGAAGTCCGCCACACCTACACCGCGCGCGACACCATGCTCTATGCGCTGGGCATCGGGCTCGGTGCCGATCCGCTGGATGAGGTTGACCTGCGTTTTGTCTACGAAAAGGCTTTGTTGGCGCTGCCCACGCTGCCGCTCGTGTTGGGCTACCAGGCAAGCTGGCTCAGGGAAAGCGGACAGGAACTGGATTGGTACCGGATCGTGCATGGCGAGCAAGGCCTGCGCATCCACGGACCGGTGCCGGTGCAAGGCGAAGTGCTCAGCCGCTTGTCGGTGCGCGAGGTCGTCGACAAGGGCGTGGGAAAGGGTGCGCTGATCTATACCGAGCGCGTCATCAGCGATGCCGCCACGGGCGCGCTCATAGCGACTGCCGACTCGACGACATTTTGCCGCACCGAAGGCGGTTTCGGTGGCCCCGTCGCGCCTGCCAGGCCGGTGCATGAAATGCCGACGCGGGAACCCAATATCCGCTTTGACTTCAAGACTTTGTCGCAGGCGGCGCTGATCTACCGGCTTTCGGGTGATACCAATCCGCTGCATTGCGACCCTGCGCTGGCGCGCGCGGTGGGTTTCGAGCGGCCCATTCTGCACGGCATGTGTACCTATGGCGTGGGCGCGTGGGCGCTGACGCGCACGGTCTGTGGCGGCGATCCAAGCCGCATCGCGGCCATCGACGCGCGCTTCTCGGCGCCGGTCTTTCCAGGCGAGACCATCGTTACCGAAATATGGGTTGACGGCAACGATGTTTCGTTTCGCTCCCGTGCCATCGAGCGTGACATTGTGGTTCTGAGCAATGGACGCGCACAACTGCGCTGAGCACAAGAATCAAAAATGGCATCCCACGATTCACTGACCGCATTATTTGAGCCCCAGAGTGTCGCCGTTATCGGCGCATCGGAGGATAGGCTGCGCATCGGCGGACGACCCTTGGATTATCTTCTGAGGGCGGGCTACGCCGGCGCGATCTATCCGATCAATCCGAACCGCGCCAGCGTCCAGGGCCTGCCCGCTTACAAGGACATCGCCGACGTGTCAGGCCCGGTCGATCTGGCCATTGTTGCCGTCGCCGCCGCGCAAGCGCCCGCCGCCGTCCAGGCCTGCGCTGACAAAGGGGTGCGCGCGGTCATCTTGTTCAGTTCGGGCTTTGCCGAAACAGGCCAGGAGGGCGCTGCTGTACAGGCGTCGCTGCGCCAGATCGCACAACGCAGCGGGATGCGGCTGCTCGGGCCGAACTGCCTCGGCGTCTTCAACGCACGCAGCGGCTTCTTCGGCACATTCACCGCGGCGCTGAATCAGGCGCTGGCCAAGCCCGGGCCAATCGCCATTGCCAGCCAAAGCGGCGCCTGCGGCGGCCATTTGGCCTACCTGTGCGCGCAGCGTGGCCTGGGCATCAACTACTGGATTACCACGGGCAATGAAGCCGATGTGCAGTTGGCCGAATGTCTTCTTTGGCTCGCCCAGGCCGAGGAAGTCAAGGTCATTCTTGCCTATGCGGAGGCGGTGCGCGATGGTGAGACATTCGTGCGCGCGCTCGATCTTGCGCGGCGAAATGGCAAGCCGGTGATTCTACTCAAGGTGGGCCGCTCCAAGGCGGGCGCACGTGCCGCCGCCTCGCACACGGGCGCCCTGGCCGGGGAAGATGTGGTCTATGACGCTGTGTTGCGCCAGTTCGGTGCCTGGCGCGCGACCAGTATCGAACAGGCCCTGGACATCGCCTATGCCTGTGTTGCGGGCATCTTTCCGGCAAGCCCGCGCATCGGTCTGATCACGGGCTCGGGCGGCATCGGCGTGCAGATGGCCGATGCGGCCGAGCGCGTTGGGCTCGACGTCGCTCCCATGCCGGAATCAACGCAAGGTCAACTGAAGGAATTGATACCGTTCATCGGTGCCGCAAACCCGGTCGATGTGACGGCTCAGGTGGTCAACGACATGTCCCTGATGGCACGCTGCATCGAACTGACCCTGGCCGAAGGTAAATACGATTCGATTCTCGTTTTTCTGTCCAGTGGTCCGTCCATTCCCACGGTTGCCGCGAGCCTGCTGACCATGTTTGCTCCGTTGCGCGGCAAATATCCCGAGCGGCTCATCGTGTTGTCGATGGCGGCACCGCCGGACACGGTCCAGGCGTTCGAGCGCATCGGCTTTCCGGTATTCGAGGACACAGACCGGGCGCTGACCGCGATCGCCGCGCTCACGCAATTCGGCGACAGCTTCCGGCGCCAGCCCGCTGCTCTGAAGCTGGGCGCCGTTTCGGCGGCCCAAGAGCTGTTGCCCAGGCAACTGGACGAGCATGTGGCAAAGCGCATCCTGGGTGCGGCTGGCATTCCGTCCTGGCCCGAAACGCTCGCGGCCGACCCGGCGGCGGTGCGCGCTGCCGCCGAAGCGTTCGGCGTACCGGTCGCCATCAAGATCGCCTCGCCCGACATCCTGCACAAAACCGAAGTCGGAGGCGTGGCGCTGGGCGTTGCCGATCCGGCGCAAGCGCAGGAAATTGCGACTGAAATGCTGTTGCGCGTGGGCCGCGAGAAGCCGCTGGCGCGCATCACCGGCCTGCTCGTCTCGCCCATGGCGCAGGGTGGCGTGGAGACCATCTGTGGCTCGTTGCGCGATCCCGTTTTCGGGCCGGTCGTGATGTTCGGGCTGGGCGGAATATTTGTGGAAGTGCTGCGCGACGTGGCGTTCCGGCGCGCGCCCTTCGATGAGGCCGAAGCCATGCGCATGATCGACGAGATCCGTGGCAGAGCGGTGCTCAATGGCGTGCGTGGTCAGCCAGCGGCCGACGTCGGCGCGCTTGCCCGGGTACTGGCGCGCCTCTCGGTATTCGCCTATGAACGACGTGGTGAAGTCAGCGAGATTGACATCAATCCCCTGCTGGCACGGCCCGACGGTGTGTTTGCCCTCGATGCGCTGATTACCGTGGCGTGACGCCAGTCTTGCGGCATTGCCGACTGGTTTTCGGATACAACAAGGAGACATTGAGATGAAGGGAATCATGTTTCACGGACCGCACGATGTGCGCTATACCGACATCGAGGATCCGAAGGTCCGGGACCCGGGTGACGTGATCGTGCGCATGCGCTGCTGCGCCATTTGCGGCAGTGACCTGCACATCTTCCACGGCGCCAGCCGGGTCAGTCGCTGCGTCGCTGCCCGTGAGGCCGAGGTTGCGCCGCCGACGCCGCCGGGCAGCGTGTGTATGTACATGGTCATGAGAGGAATTGCGCAATGGTGTTGATGAAATCCTGGAGGGCCGAAGCTTTCGGCAAGCCGCGGGACGTTTTGCGGTTGCGCGAAATTGAACTGCCGCAGCCGCCCCAGAAATGCGTTGCCGTTCGCGTCAGCGCTGTGGGCGTGGGTCTGCCCGATCTGTTCATGACGCAGGGCATTTATCCGCTGGTCAAGGCGCCACCCGTATCGCCGGGACAGGAAGTGGTGGGTGAAGTGGTCGCGGCAGGCGCGGGAGCACAATTTTCGGTGGGCGATCGGGTCATGGGCCTGACCCAGTATGCGCAGGGATGGGGTGGCTATTCGCAATATTGTCTGATGGCGGACCATCGCGTGTGTCTGGCTCCAGCCTGTCTGAGTGACGAGGAGGCAGCAGGGTTTTGCATTCCGTTCAGGACCGCCCATGCGGCCCTGGTGACCCGCACGGCTCTCAAGCCCGGCGAGACCTTGCTGGTACTGGGTGCTGCGGGAAGTTCCGGATCGGCCGCCATCCAGCTCGGAAAATCCATGGGCGCCACCGTGATCGCAGTGGCCAGCAGCACGGAAAAGCTGGAGTTTTGCGAACGCATCGGGGCGCAGCACCTTATCAATTACAAGGACAAGGCGGGCGACTTTGTCGAGGCGGTCAAGCGCCTCACCGGGGGCCGCGGCGTGGACGTGATTTTTGATCCGGTGGGCGGCGAAACCTGCGAACGCGCTGCGCATTGTCTGGCGCGTTATGGCCGGATTGGCCTGGTTGGCTTTGCCAGCGGATCGTGGCCACGGCTGGATCCGCTGGACATGGTGCTGAAGAATTATTCCGCGCTGGGTGTTTTCGCGGGGGGACTTGCCCTGGCCGAGGAAGGACAGACCTTCGTCGATTTATGTGCGCTTGCCGAGCAGGGAAAAATCAAGACGCCGATTGCCCGTGTATTCGCGTTCGATGAGGTTCTGTCGGCGTTGAAGCTTCTGGAGACGAGCCCGCCGCCGGGAAAGATGATCATCAAGGTCAAGGGCTGAGCGGCTTGCGGCTCGCACTTTCTTGAAGACGAGACCGACACGTCGATCACGGTCAAGTCCTACCTCACCCTTCTCGTCACCGACCAGGATGGCAGCCGTATCCAGACCACGGGGACCTACACCGATAGCCTGGTGCTGGTCGAATCAGGGTGGCTCATCAGGCAGAAGCAGATCGACCTTGAGGCCCCCGTCCTGCGCTGAGCATCTCCCCTGACAGCGTTGCTTCTTCGCCTAGGACTCAATGCCCGGTTGTGCGTCCGCGCCGGTATTGCCCGCGTAGAAACCCCGCTGCGGCCGATTGGCGCTTGTGCGCGGGTACAGGCCGGGGCCCCAGGCCATCAGCCCGCCATCGACGAGCATGGTCGAACCCGTGCAAAAGCGCGATTCGTCACTGGCAAGAAACAGCGCCGCGTTGGCGATGTCCTCTGAAAGCCCGACATCTGGCCACGGTTGCCGGCCCCTGAGGACGCGGTGCATGTCTTGCGGGTTGGCTACGCCGATCATGGGCGTGTTGATGCCGCCGGGCGCGATGGCGTTGACGCGGATGCGTGCCGGCGCGAGCTCAATCGCTGCGTTTTGCGTGAGATTGAGCACGCCGGCCTTGGCCGCCGAATAGGCGTTTGGTCCGCTGCCGCCGTTGAGCCCCGCGGTCGATGCCGTGTTGATGATCGAGCCGCCGCTGCCCTGTTCTTGCATGGCGCGGCCGCCATGCTTTATTCCCAGGAAGACCGAGCGCAGCAATACGGCAAAGGTGCGGTCCCAATCCTCGACCGAGGTTTCGGTGCAGGGCCCCTGCGCGCCGCTCAGGCCGGCGTTGCTAAACAGGCAGTCGAGTCGGCCGAAGGCATGCAGCGCGAGCGCCACCAGGGCCACGATGTCCTTCTCTTGGGAAACGTCGGTCCGCAGGAACCGGATTGATTTGCCATGCCCGCGTTGGCCGGCAAGGTCCAGTGATTCCTGCGCGGTTTGCGCGTTCAGGTCGGCTATCACGACCCGCGCTCCCTGGTCAAGGAACGCGAGGGCGGACGCGCGACCCATGCCACTGGCGCCGCCGGTGATGATGGCGACTTTGCCTTCAAGGCGTTGGGACATTGTTTTCTCCTCTGGATAAGTGGTGTGATCCTATCTGATGCGGCAGGCTGCAAAGCCCGCGCCGGCCTCATAGATAGGCCTGGGCTTTGGCCGGGGTGAACAGGAAAATGACTTCCGCACCTTGGGGCCCGGAGCAGAGTTGAGGCAACTCGTCGCGGGTCGACGCGAAGAGGCTGTCCCAAAGGGACAGTTCGCAGCCCGATCCAAGCACCGATCCCGACAGGACGATGGCAAAGGTCCCGGCGGCCTGCGGCGGGAAATCGGTCTGCACCACCGCATGGGGTGGCGCCCGCACTATGCGTGCGCCCAGGCCGTCGGGCGCGACGGCGATGACATCGATGGTCGTTGGTTTGTGGAGTCGAGAAAGTTCCTCCATCGAAGCGGGCTTTAGCGGAGCCGAGCTTGCGTGACGCTTGGGACCACGAACCATTTTTTCCTTCGCCTCCGAGATCAAAATTCCTCCGCTCTCGCACACCGGGCGGATGGTGAAGTACTGGATGCCCTGCGCCCCCGATACCAGTGGTCCGTAGCCGGTGTAGGCGCCGACGTAGTGGACCGTGACCGGCGCAAGCTGTGTGGGCCCGATGGCTCCAGCGCCTTCAACAAATAACTGGAACTGGTTTTGCCGGTGAAAGTGGGACGGCAGGGTGCAGTTCGGTGGCTGTTCAATCAGGAAAATAGTGGGTGACAGAATCGGGTCGTCACCCGTTTCCAGCCACTCCGACTTGTGAAAGACTGCCTCCCCAACCGGAAAAGATCTGCGACTGGAAGCGGCTTGGGCGCTGCTACCTACGACAAACATGGGCGGGCTCCAATCATGACTGCGGGACCTCAGTCCGGGTGGGTCGAACGGGTAAGGTGCATCGGTTTGGACGATAAGCTTATGCAAAGAGTCAATCGACACCCGCTCCCGATTTTTCCGTCAGCTCCTTGAGGCGCAGGCCATCGGTGCGAGCCCAGGCGGTGAATTCGGCTACTGACGGTGACGGCGCGGGCTGGTTTCCGCTTTTCTCTAATTTGGCACGGATCTCAGGCTCGGCCAGCGCCTTGGCACTGGCTTCAAACAACTTGTCCACAACCTCCTTGGGCAGACCTGCGGGACCGAACAGGCCCCACCAGAACGTGTAGTTCGCGTCCTTGAGCCCTGCTTCGCTGACCGCAGGCAAGTCTGGAAACATCGGTGAACGCTGCGCTGAAGTGACGGCCAGCAAGGTGACGCGGCCGGTCTTCGAAATGGGTGCAATCGAGGGCGGCGATGCAAAGTTCAGGTCCACGTCGCCGGCCGCGACGGCCAGCGCGGCGGGGGCACCGCCCTTGTAGGGCACATGGCGAAATTTCACTCCGGCCGCGCTTTCGAAGAGCAAGGGTGCCAAGTGTGTCGCCGTACCGCTGCCGGAAGACGCATAAGTGAAATGGTCCGGTTGCGCCCTGGCCCGGGAAATCAGTTCCTGCGTGGACCGAATGCCCAGGCGGGCATTGACTGCCAGAATCAATGGCGTCTCGGTCCATCGGGTGATCGGGGTGAAACTCGCGGCGTCGTACTTGAGGCCCTTGAACAGCACGTGGTCCGCGCCATAGGGTCCACTGCTATTCATGTACACGGTGTAGCCATCGGAGGGTGCCTTGGCCACATAAGCCGACGCGATCGATCCCCCCGCGCCTGGGCGATAGTCCATCACCACGGTTTGCCCGAGCTGCTTGCCAATCGCCTCCGCCATGGGACGTGCCACGGCATCGGCGCCACCTCCGGGGGTGAAGCCAACCACCAGGGTGATGGGCTTGCTGGGATAGTTTTCAGCCAGCAGCGCGGTGCTGGTGACGGCCAGTGTTGTGGCCAAGATCAAGCGACATATACGCATCAGAAGTCTCCTTGTTACGATGCCCTGCACGCGCCACGCGGGTCCGGGATCGGACCACCGTTGTCACGGCAGCGACAGAGTGGTGTCCCAAGTGCAGCAGCTTAGGGCGCGCGTGCTGGCGCGTCATCGTCGCATCTGACGATATGCGGCAGGCCTGTGGCCTGCGGCCTGTGTCCAAAACCGTCTGTTCTGACGAAGCGGGCGCCGGCGTCCTTCGCCACAATCACAACCATGCTCACAAGACTAGACCCCCCAGCCCGGCGCGTCCCTGCCGTCAGCGGCCACTTTGGCATCGGTAGCGCCACCGCGCGAAGCGCTCATGCTTGCGCTGACGATGCACCCCTCGGACCGATGATGATTCGAAGGCCCAGTTCCAGACCTTCCAGCGCGGCGTGGCCCTGCCAGCCGCGGCGAGGCGGACGCGCGAAACCGGGGGGGGCGGTTCTATGAAGGCTGTCAGCCCCTTGTCGGGAGTGGTCGTGGTGGAGATTGGTGGCAGCCTGTCCGCCCCTTTCGCGGCACAGACGCTGGGCGATCTGGGCGCGGAGGTGATCAAGGTGGAACGTGGTGACGGCGATGACGCACGTCAGTGGGGCGCACCCTACATTGACGGCACGAGCAGCAATTTCCACGTCACGAATCGGAACAAGCACGGCATTGTGGTCGAGTTGCGCGACCCGCAAGCGCGCGAGCGGCTGATTGATCTGATCATGGAACGGGCCGACGTGGTACTGCAAAATCTGCGGCCGGGCCAGGTCGAGAAACTGGGCCTGGACGCGCAGACGCTGCGCGCACGCAAGCCGTCTCTGGTGTACTGCAATCTTGGCGCGTTCGGCCGCTGCGGGCCACTGGCTGATCGGCCGGGCTATGACCCGCTGATGCAGGCCTTTGGCGGCATCATGAGCGTGGTGGGGGAGGAGGGTCGGCCGCCCGTGCGGGTGGGGCCCTCAATGGTGGACATCGGCACTGGCATGTGGGCCGTCATCGGTATTCAGGCGGCGCTGATGCATCGGCGCGAAACCGGCGAGGGGACGACGGTCGATGTCTCGCTGTTCGAGACGGCCATCGGGTGGATGATGGGTTATGTACCGCGCTACGTCCTTGACGGCGAGATCGCCAAGCCGATGGGGTCCGGCCAGGTGGGCATCGCACCCTATCGGGCGTTTCAGACCTCCGATGGCTATCTGGTGGTGGCCGCCGGCAACGACGGTCTTTTCAAGAAATTGTGCCATGCGCTGGATCGCACGCAATGGCTGGATGACGCACGATTCACCACGAACGCGGTGCGCTTTGTCCATCGAGAGGCCCTCAACGCCTTGATCGAAGCGGTGATGCGCGGCGCCTCGTCCGCCACATGGATGGCGAAGATCGAGGCCAGCGGCGTGCCTTGCGCCCCGGTGCACAACGTTCGCGACATGGTCGAGCACCCGCAGACACAAGCGCTGGGCATGATCGGTACCGTGCCCGGCACGGCGCGTGTGCCGCAAACCTTGCTGCCGATCAGCTTCGATGGCGTGCGTCCCTTGCCGCGCGGGGGGGCCCCGCGCCTTGGCGAACACAGCGAGCGATATCTCGGCGCCGTCAAACCGGAGAAAGAAGATGGAACTTCCAAGCATTGAAACGCTGAAGCTTGAGCGCGTTGGCGAGCATGTGCTTCTCGTCACGCTGAACCGTCCTGATGTGCTCAACGCCATGGACATGACGCTGACCGAGGCGATGCTTGATGTCGAGCAACGGCTTCATCGACAGCCGGGATGGGTCCGATGCGTCGTGCTCACTGGCGCCGGGCGCGCTTTCTCTGCGGGCGGCGACCTCAAGGTGCGCAACACCCAGAGCCAGGAAGACTGGACGCTGCAGCACGAAATCGGCGAGCGTCTGCTGATGCTGCGCCTGGAAAGTCCGGTGCCCTGGATCGCCGCGGTGAACGGCATCTGCTATGCCGGCGGTCTCGAACTCGCGCTGGCCTGCGACTTTATTTATGCGGCGCCCGAGGCACGCTTCGCCCTGACCGAATGCAAGATTGGCATCATGCCGGGCGGCATGGGCACGCAGAACCTGGCCCGTGCCGTGGGGGAGCGCCGGGCCAAGGAACTGATCCTGAGTGCGGCGCCCTTCAGCGCCGAGGACGGTCTGGCGTGGGGTATGGTGAACCGGATCTGTGCGCCCGGCGAGGTGGTCGCCGAGGCCCTGACGACCGCGCAGCGGGTGGCGGACAATGCGCCGCTGTCTGTGCGCCAGGCCAAGAAGGCGATTCATTTCGGCCTGCAGACCGACGTGCGAACCGGCTATCGACTGGAACTCGAGGCGTATTACCGCTTGCTCGACACGCAAGACCGCCGCGAGGGGATCGCGGCCTTCAACGAAAAACGCAAGCCCACCTTTCAAGGGCGATAGTCAACTTAAAGGAGATCGATGTGATGAAGACAAGAGCACTGGCCGATGTTTCTATTTCGGTGGGCGAGGACTATCCGGAAATTCGCGCGGGCATCAGGTCCATCTGCGCGGACTTTCCACTCGACTACTGGCTGAAGGTTGAAAAGGCAGAGGCCTATCCGCAGGAGTTTGTGGATGCCATGACCCATGCGGGCTGGTTGGCGGCACTGATCCCGGAGCAGTACGGCGGGGCCGGGCTGCCGTTTCGGGCCGCCGGCGTCATCCTCGAGGAAATTAACGCGGCCGGCGCGTCCTCTGGCATGATTTTTGCCCAGATGTACACGATGGGCACGGTGTTGCGCCATGGCAGCGACGAGCAAAAGAACCGCTGGCTGCCGCAGATCGCCGCGGGCAAGCTGCGCCTGCAGGCCTTCGGCGTGACCGAACCCACCAGCGGCAGTGACACCACCAGCATCAAAACCCGCGCCGTGCGCGATGGCGATCACTATGTCATCAATGGCCAGAAGGTCTGGACCTCGCGCGCGCGCCAGTCGGATCTGATGATTCTGCTGGCGCGCACCACGCCGCGCGAGGATGTGGCGCGCAAGACCGATGGCATCTCGGTGTTCTTGATTGACATGCGCGAGGCGGTGGGTCATGGCATGACGATCCGCCCGCTTGACGCCTTCATCAACCACCAGACGAACGAGGTGTTCTTCGATAACCTGCGGATTCCCGCCAACAGCTTGATCGGCGAAGAGGGCAAAGGTTTTCGCTACATCATCAGTGGCATGAACTCGGAGCGCATCCTGGCCTCGCACACCCATATTGGCGGGGCGCGCTGGTTCATCGAGACCGCGGTCAAGTACGCCAACGAGCGCGTCGTGTTCAATCGGCCGATCGGCCAGAATCAGGGCATCCAGTTTCCGCTGGCGGAGGCCTACGCCAAGATGGCCGCCGCCGATGCGCTGACGCGACAGGCGGTCGCGCTGTACGACTGCGGCCAGGAAACCGGCGAAGACGCCAACTTGGCGCGCCTGTATTCGGCCGAGGCGCATTGGGAGGCCGCCGAGGCCTGTTTTCAGACGCATGGCGGTTTCGCCGCGGCACGGGAATACCACGTCGAGCGGCGCTGGCGCGAGGCGCGCTTGGGCCGCATTGCGCCGGTCTCGCACAACATGGTGCTGAGCTATATCGCCGAGCATGTGCTCGGCCTTCCCCGCTCGTATTGAGGAGGCCGTGATGTCCGGTCTGACGGCGAGTTTGGGGCGCTTCCTGGCCGACTTCGGCGCATCGGCCCTGCCCGATGAAGCGGTGGCGATTGCAAAAACCGGATTCCTCGATTTCGTGGCCACCCTGTTGGCCGGCCGCGCGCAGGAGTCCGTGCAAATCGTGCGGCGGCTCTGTCCGGCGGGAGACGAAGCCACCCTGCTGTGGGGCGCGCACCGGGCGTCGGCGCGCGACGCGGCGCTGGTCAACGGCATGGCGGGCCACGTGCTCGACTATGACGACGTCGCGCTGCTCGGGCATCCCAGCACCGTGCTCGTGCCCGCGATCCTGGCCGAGGCGCAGCGCCTCAATGCCTCCGGCGCGCAGGCGCTGCGGGCTTATGTGCTGGGCTACGAGGTCTGGGCCGAACTGGCCTGGCGCGAGCCGGACCCCTACCATGTCAAGGGTTGGCACGCGACCTCGATGTTCGGCACCGTCGCCGCTGCCGGTGCGCTGGCGGCGCTGAACGGACTGGACGCGGACAAGGCGCGCAACGCGCTCGCCATCGCGAGCAGCCTGGCCAGTGGCCTGGTCGCCAATTTCGGCACCATGACCAAGGCCTATCACGCCGGCAATGCGGCCGCACGGGCGATCGACGCGCTGCGTCTGGCGTGCGCCGGGTTCACCTCGGCGCCCGACGCCTTGGAACATCACGCCGGTTTTCTCAGCGCGATTTCACCGCACGGGAGGGTGGACCGCGACAGCCCCGCCGAGGCGCTTGGCAGCCGGCTGCGCATTCTGGAGCAGCGTCTGTCCATCAAGAAGTACCCGGTCTGCTATTGCGCCCACCGTGCCATCGACGGCGTCATCGATCTGGTCCGAAACCATGATCTTGCCGCGCAAGAGATCGAGCGCGTCGATGTCACGCTCAGCGCCACCCAGATTGCCATTCTGCGCAACGCCGCGCCCGAGAATGCGCTCGAAGCTAAATTCAGTCTCGAGTTTGGTGTCGCGGCGGCACTGATCGCGCGCGCCGTGGGACGCGCCCAGCTCGTTGACGCGTTCGTCATGCGGCCGGACGTCAGGGCGCTGTTCGGCCGGGTCCACAAGCATGAGGCCCAGGCGCTTTGCCCGGTCTATGTCGGCCTGTCCTTGAACGAGCGCGTGCGCATCGAGATGAAGGACGGGCGACGCTTTGACAGCGGGGATATCCGCTTCGCGCGCGGCCACGCCGAGTTTCCGCTGGCGCCGGGCGAGCACGCCGCCAAGTTTCTCGACTGCGCGGCGGGCGTCGAGGGGCTGGATGGGCGCGCGCTCCTGCAGCAGCTCACCTGCCTGGAGACGTTGCCCAGCGTTCGGGCCCTGGCCGCCGCGGGCGCCACCCCGGGAGTGCATCATGTCTGATCTGCCGAGTCGAATTCGCATCAACGAGGAAGGGCCGCGCGAAGGGTTTCAAATTGAATCGCCAAGCATTGCAACGTCGCGCAAGATCGCGCTCATCGACGCTCTCTCGGACACCGGTTTGCGGCAAATCCAGGTCGTTTCCTTTGTGCCGCCCAAGAATGTGCCTGGCATGGCGGACGCGGACGAGGTGGTCGCTGGATTCACGCCCCGCCCGGGCGTTAGCTACACCGCGCTGTGGCTCAATGAACGCGGCCTGGAGCGCGCGCTGCGCAGTCAGCACAAGCTTGATCTGTTTGGCTCCATCAGTGCGACCATGTCGCCGGCCTTTCTCCGGCGCAACCAGAACCGCAGCGTGGAAGAGGATTTCGCCGCCCAGCGCGCCATGCTGGCGACCTACCGGGCGCGCGGGCTGCCGGTGCGCAAAGCGGTCATCGCCGCGGCCTTTGGCTGCAATTTCGAGGGCGCCATCGCGCCGGCCGCGGTGCTGGACGTTATCCAGCGGCTGCTTGACCTGGCTGAGGAGGCGCAGGTCACGCTCGAGGATCTGACACTGGCCGACACCATGGCCTGGGCCACACCGCTGGCCGTTCAGCGGCTGATCGGCTTGGTGCGCGAGCGCTTTCCCGACCTTCGGCTGTCGCTGCACCTGCATGACACCCGCGGCATGGGTATCGCCAATGCGTGGGCGGGATTGCAGATGGGCGTCGACAGTTTCGATGGCACGGTCGCCGGTCTCGGCGGCTGCCCGTTCGCGGCGCACAGCGGCGCCGCCGGCAATGTCTGCACGGAGGATCTGGTGTTTTTGTGCCATGAGATTGGGATTGAGACCGGCATCGACCTCGACAAGCTGCTCGAGGTTGCGATGCTGGCCGAGGACATTGTGGGTCACCCCCTGCCGGGTTCGGTCAAAGGCGGCGGCAGTCTGACCCGTTTTCGCGCGGGGGCGAACCGAACGGCCACGACCACAAGCTGACAGCGCTTTTTCGCATGCAAGGCTGGAACCGTCGGCATTGCCCTCCAAAATCCATTGCCGGAACGCCTTGCCTTGCTCGCCTGGCGCCAAACCACCGCGGCTGCAGGTGCTCATGCTTCAGCGCGGAAGTGCAGCCGCTAGAGCTGGCCCGGCACTGTCGCTTCGGACGATGCGAGTCCGACATTCACCTTCTACACTTGCCCTGCAAATATCCCGATATCCGTCCGCGCCGCATGCAGTCGCATTGAGCTCCAATTCATGGCGTGCTGACTTGCCCGACACTCATCTGAAAGGAATTCCAAAATGGCAGAAGCTTATATCGTTGCCGCGGTCCGAACCGCTGGCGGCCGCCGCGGCGGTCGTTTGGCAGGATGGCATCCGGTGGACATGGCCGGCAAGTTGCTCAACGCACTGCTGGACCGCACCGGCGCCGACCCGGCGCTGATCGACGACGTGATCATGGGTTGCGTGCAGCAGGCCGGTGAACAGTCCACGAATATTGCCCGCAATGCGGTGCTCGCCTCCCGACTGCCTGAATCGGTGCCGGGTACTTCAGTCGACCGGCAGTGCGGTTCATCGCAACAGGCCTTGCACTTCGCCGCGCAGGCAGTCATGTCCGGCGCCATGGATGTCGTGATTGCGGCCGGTGTCGAAAGCATGACGCGCATTCCGATGTTTGCACCGGGGAAGCTGGCGCTGCAGAACGGTCTTGGGGAATACATGAGCCCCGCCATCAAGCTGCGCTATCCGGACACCGAGTTCAACCAGTTCGTTGGTGCCGAAATGATTGCGCGGAAATTCGGCTTTTCACGGGACGACCTGGATCAATATGCCCACGCGACGACCATGCGCGCGATCGAAGCAACCAAGGGCGGACGCTTCGAGAAGGAGATCGTTCCGCTGGAGGTGCGTCTCGCCGACGGCTCAGTCAACGGTGAGCTCCACACCGTGGACGAGGGAATTCGTTTCGATGTAACGATGGATAGCATTCGCGGTGTCAAGTTGCTGCAGGACGGGGGCAGCATTACCGCCGCCACATCGAGCCAGATTTGCGACGGCGCAAGTGGTGTGATGGTCGTCAACGAGCGCGGACTCAAGGCATTGGGCATTGCGCCACTCGCTCGCGTGCATCAAATGACTGTGCTGGGTCACGATCCGGTCGTGATGCTCGATGCACCCTGGCCGGCCACGGAATTGGCGCTACGCAAGGCGGGCATGAATATCAACAACATTGACTTGTTCGAAGTCAACGAGGCTTTTGCTCCGGTGCCGCTGGCCTGGTTGAAAGCCACCGGTGCCGACCCGGCCCGGCTCAATGTCAATGGCGGCGCCATAGCGTTGGGACACCCGCTCGGCTGCTCCGGTACCAAGTTGATGACCACGCTGATTCACGCGCTACATCAAGGAAACAAGCGCTACGGCCTGCAAACAATGTGTGAAGGTGGCGGCATGGCGAACGTCACGATCATCGAACGTTGTTAAGCGACGAGGTAAAAGTCATCGGACAGCAAGTACCACAGGCCTTCATGCCTGCGGTACTTATTTGATCAAGCCCAGACGACGAGCCAAGCTCACCGCCTGAGTGCGGTTGCCAGCGCCAAGCTTGACGTTGATTTTACGAAGATGCGCCCGAACCGTGGTCTCGCTGACAAATATTTTGTCCGCGATGGCGATATTCGACAAACCAAGCGACAGCAATTTCAGAATCTGCAATTCGCGTGAACTCAGCACAATCGACGCTCCCATCGCGGCATCTTCGAGCGAAACGTCCTCGACGTTGACGCCGGCTCGGCGAAGTATCCGGTCGAGGAAGCTGATCAGATCATTGTCCTGACCACTCTCGGCAGACAAGCTTCTTGCAACACGGAAATCGCGCAGCAGCTCGATAATGGGAGCGCCCTCGTCGAGAAAGGTGCGCACCATTCCATCCCGGCAGGCAATCTGCAGCACATCCTCGACCATGCGCATGGACAGTCTGTTCTCTCCAGTCGCATGCAATGCCTTGGCAAGCAATATCCGCAGTTTCAATGACCGCCGATCACGCTTGCAGGCCTGTGCATGTTTGATGCTCTCCTTGATCGCGTTGACGACATCCATCTTGCCGACGCCATGCAGATACAGGCGGTACTGGCAAAGATCGACGGTTTCGACGTCATTGGCCAGCATGATCATGCGTTGTATGCTGCTCCAGGCCTGCGGATTGGACGCGCGTAAGAAATGATTTTCCGCTTCGGCAACATCCCCCCTCAACAAGGCAAGTCGCGCTCGTTCCAGTTGAACCGCGGCGAGTACACGAGGCAGATTGCTCTTTCGACCAAAATATTCAAGCTCGCTAAGAAGGCGAAAAGCGTGATCGACATCTCCGCGGTGGTAAGCGATGCGCGACTGAATGACATGGCAGACGATGACGAGATCCGGCATCCCGTATTCCCGCGCAATCGGCATACTCAGGGCCAACAACTGCTCCGCTTCCTCCAATTCGTCGACTTCGTACAAGGACTCTGCCAGGTAAATTGCCGCGATGGACTTGCCAATGCTGCGGCTGCCGTAGCTGGCGGCGGCGTCGCTCAGCGCAACGCGAAAATGGGCAATGGCTTGCCGCACCCGCCCTTGCGTCAGGTCAACCAGACCTTCGGTGCAGATGGCGTAGACGGTCGGAAACGAGGTGCGGCCATCATCACTGTCGCCGCTGTAGATCTTGAGCAGTTCAATGGCATCGTCATGCCGATTGGCGGCGAGCCTGAAAGTGGCGAGCAGCGTCGTCAGCACCCGGTACGAAAACTTGTTTTGAGGGGGCTTCTTGAGGAACGTTTCTTCCGCCAGCAAGTAGGCTTCTTCGTGCCGATCGAGTACCGCCAAAATGAAAGGGCGTAACACCGCGATCTCGCTTGCCAGTTGCTCGCCGCCCGCTGACTCGCCTGCACTGTGATCGCTGTCAATGGCCTCCAAATGCCGCAGTGCTTCCATGCCGCGGCCGGTGAATGTCAGTGTCCAAATATGCGCAATACGCAGGTCGGGGTTCGCCCACAGCGCCTTCTGCGACAGCGTGTCCAGCCAGCGCGCCAACAATCGGAAGCGCCCCTGGAATAGAAGGCTGTCGGCATGCGACACCAGCAGGGGCAACGCGTACGATACATCCCCTGAGGCTAAGGCATGCTCGATCGCGGGAATGGGTCTGCCTTCGGATTGATACCATCTGGCGGCCGTTAAATGAAGCCCGGCTATCTCGTGTGAATACAGTTGATTGAGCTGGTTGCGCAGGAAGCCGGCAAACAGGCCGTGATAGCGGTATAGCTGGCGCTCGCTGTCGAGCATCGTGACGCATACGTTCGAATGTTCCAAACGGTTCAATACCGTTTCACTGTCATCGCGTTCGCACAACGCGTCGCACAGCGGTTTGTTAAGCTCGCTCAGGATGCTGGTCTTGAGCAGGAACTGTTGCACGTCCTCCGCTTGCTGCGACAGTACGTCCTCGGCCAGATATTCAGCAACCGCCGCATTCGACCCGGAAAAGGTGGCGATGAACGATTCCGGATGTTCCCGTTTTTCCAGTGCGGTGGCGGCAAGCCACAGCGCTGCCGGCCATCCTTCCGTGTCGCCCTGAAGTTTCGTGACGTCCTCCTTGCTTAACGGCAATCCATGTTGCGTTCGAAGGAAGGCGTCGGTTTCCGCGTGCGAAAAGCGCAGTCGCAATTGATCCACCTCGACCAGTTGTCCGTGCGCGCGCAGCCGGCCAAGCTGCAGGTTTGGCGCCTCGCGCGAGGCGATGGCAAGTTGCCCGCCGGGCGGCAGGCGCTGCAAAATGACCCGTAGAAAATCATCAATGGAGTGGTTGGAAACAGTCTCGAAGTCGTCGATGAAAAACGTAAACCGATGCGCGCAATCGGCAATTCGGTCGATCAGATCGAACGCGAGCTGATCGACGTTCTCAAATGCCGACGGTATATCCGGGTTCTGTTTGTTGGCCTCCTGTTGCTTGAGCACAGGATCGAACGCCGAAATCAGGTGGATCAGAAATCGGCGAAAGTCATCATCGAGCGGGTCCAGCGTTAACCATGCCACAGCGGTGTTGGTGCTCTGAAGGTGATGCAGATACTGACGCATCGCAGTCGTTTTGCCAAAACCCGCGGGCGCACGAAAGAGAACCAGCTTCGCATCCGCGGAGCGCGCAACCAGCTCTGCAATCCCCTTTCTGTTGACCGATCGCAAAGTTGACGACGGTGCAACCAGCTTGGCGCGGCGAACGAGCGTTTCCGCAATTGTCGAACTATTGACCAAATCAGTCTCTCGTTGATGTTTCGGTGCGCGCACGGTTCCATTGATGGCGGGAGAGCCACTTTGACGCGATTTCACAATCGGAAATGGTGGGGGTCACTGTCTCTGGGGTAGGCCGAAGTGCAATATGTTTCAAATATCCAGTCACACGGTTTCGGCGAGGTCACAGAAACCCAGCCTTGCCATGAGTTGAGCGATGAAGAGCCACAAAATGAAAACTGCGATGCGCTCACACAAATACCCGACGCAAAATTACGCAGGGCGTTACCTCATTCTAGGCTGTTGATGAGCGCCCGTCCAGCCTGAGCCTGACTGAGCCTTATCCGATGATGTTTGAGCTTGTACGAGGCTTGTATTTCTGGCCAAGAAAGTGCCTGGCCGTGAATCTGGTGCTGAATTTGGGAGCGGTTGAACATCGCAAGGATGACTCATGTCAACGAAGCACAGTTGCGCATGATTGAACAGATCGAAAATTTCTCAGCGCCAGTTCCCAAATTTTCAGCGTCGTCCGCGCTCACCCGAGCGTGCGTGGAAGCCTTCTCAATGACTACAAAAACCATGACTTGTCAGTGATGAAAACTGTCGCTTTGGACGAAGATTGCCCAGTTCAAGCCTTGCAAAATCAACACACGATCAAAGCGACGCGGGTCGCCAATTCCAAAATTCTGCAATGGCCACTGTGCCGAGAGAGAACAAATGCTTAAGAAATCGTATCAATCGACCTTCCGCCCGGGCCTGTTCAAGGGCCAAGTCGCCATCGTGACCGGCGGCGGCAGCGGTATCGGGCGCTGCACGGCGCATGAGTTGGCGGCACTCGGTGCAAAGATCGCGCTGGTCGGGCGCAACGAGGAAAAGTTGATCAACGTGAAGCGCGAGTTGCTTGACGGTGGCGCCGAGGTTGAATATTTTGTGTGCGACATTCGCGACGAGGCAGTCGTGGTGGACGTGGTATCGCGTGTCCTTGCCAGATTTAGCCGGATTGACCATCTGGTCAACAACGCCGGCGGCCAGTACGCCACGCCGCTGGAGAAGATTTCCAAGAAGGGTTTTGAAGCGGTGGTCAGCAGCAACCTGACCGGC
>JAUSDQ010000017.1 GCA_030650525.1 Sulfuricaulis sp. | reverse complement strand
TACCTCGACAAGCTGGTTGAGACCATGGGCGCGACACCGCTCGAGAAGTACGAGGAGAAAGTTACCTGCTGCGGCGGTGCCTTGGCTTTTTCCGAACCCGAAAAGAGCCAGGTGCAGATCAAGAAGATCATCGAGTCGGCCTACGACCACGGCGCCGACATGATCGTCACGCCCTGCCCGGTGTGCCAGATGAACGTCGAGGTGTATCAGGGCCAGATCAACAAGAAGTACGGCACCAAGTTCAAGATACCGGTGGTCTATTACTCGCAGCTCATGGCCGTCGCCTACGGCGCCAGCGCCAAGGAAGCCGGCCTCGACGGCAACATCGTGCGTGCCACCCAGCTCGAGGCGATCGCGGCGAAGAAGTAACCGACTGCCTTCGGCCCAAACAAAAAGTCCGCCTAAGCGGGCTTTTTGTTTCTCGACTTGAAGGTAATGATGGGTACCCGAGGAACTCATTTTTGGTGAGTCCTGCCTGACCCAGAATTGCGAGCAGCGTGCCTCGCGGTATGTCCTTGCCTTGGGGCACGATCACCAGCCGGGTTTTTCCGGTGGTTGCCTTTTCCGCATTGTGGCGCCTCCTCAACTGGCTTCATTGCTCGACACGAATATCGAGAGCTTGTCCGGCGCCGCCGAGCCCCAAGCGCTGATTGCACACAGCTTTCACGCACAACTCGATCGCGTCACCATCGACGATAAGCCTCGCCCTAAACAGGCGCCGGCTAAGCCCTAATTCCACCCATGCATTACTGTTGTCGAAGAACTTTACACTTTTCAAGCCTGGGTAATTTGAGTTATTTATTCTGTCACCAAACTGTGGTTTAGTTGTAATATACCGGAACTAGGAAACGACCCACTCTTGGGTATAAAGGGAAAAAACCATGGCCACGAGACACCGCTCTTTTTTTGCTGCCCTCATTGCCGCTGCCACCCTTGTCGCGACTGACGCCCAGGCCGTCAGTTTGGCGCCCGGTGCGATCGAGCCGTTGTTTGGGACGACTGCGGCGGCGCGGCCGGCGCTCGAGGGCAATATTATCCTCGATACGCTGCGCCCGTTTACGATTAATCTGAGTGGCAGCGGAACGATCAAGGGTACGATTCAAGATCGCATCGTGCGATCTGACGACGACGGTACGCTCGATTTTTATTTCCGCATCGTTAACGATGCAAGCTCCACGGGCGCAATTAATTTTGTTCAGCGCGACGGCTTCGCCGATTTCACTACCGACGTGGATTGGCGCGTGGATGGCCTAAGCGGCGTCGCGCCGTCATGGACATTCCGGGAGCCTGTATTTGAGTCGCAAATCACATTCTTTTTTGCCAATCCGATCGATCCGGGCGAAGAAAGCCGGTTCTTCTTTGTTAAGACCAACGGTACGGACTACTTGGAAATCGCTGACGGTGTGTTAGGCGGAATAGGCGGCGACGCGAGAGGAAACTCTTTCGTTTTTGACACGTTCGAGCCCATCGAGCCGATCCCGCTGCCGGCGGCGGTGTGGTTGTTTGGTTCCGGGCTTGTGGGGCTGACGGCGGTGGCGCGGCGTAAACGCCGCACGCGGAGTTAGAGTAAGCGAAAGAGCCTCGAACCGATGATGCGCTGGCACCAGCACTAAGCGATCGTGTATCGACGGCATTAACTGTGATGCCATTAACGATACCCGCCTCGCCCTTAATCGGACCAGCCGTACGGCAACGGTTTTACGCCAAGATCGAGCAGATGCAGTAAGCCGTCTATTTTTGCTGTAAAAAAGCCCGCGGACGCGGGCTTTTTTATGGTTTTCTGTTAGTTCGCCCCCTCCGGCCCTTAACCCATTGCATATACTTTTACAGTGCAAAGGGGCGCCACCGCGCCAATGACTTTTTCGAATGGAACCCTTCGATTTCAAGACCCAAGTCCTGTCACCGGCACCCGCGGCGGAGTCGGGTGCCGCGCCCGATATTGCCGGCGTTCTCGCCACGCGTTACGAGCTGCTGGATAACCTGGGCGAGGGCGGCATGGGACTGGTCTACCGCGTGCGTGACCGCGAGACGAACGAGATCCTGGCGCTCAAACTGCTGCGCCCGGAGATCGCCCGCGACCCGGCAATGATGGAACGGTTCAAGGACGAAATTCGACTCGCGCGCCGGATCACGCACAAAAACGTCAGTCGTATTTACGATTTCAATCGCGTTGACGGTCTGGCGTACATCACCATGGAATACGTGGACGGCGAGAGCCTGCGCGCCTATCTCGTGCGCGCCGGAAAAATGATACCGGAACGCGTCATCGATCTGGCGCGCCAGATCGCCTCCGGCCTCGGCGAGGCGCATGCGCGGGGCGTGATACACCGCGACCTGAAACCCGAGAACGTGATGCTCGCGCGTGACGGTATGGTAAAGCTCATGGACTTCGGCATCGCCCGCGCGCTCGGCGGCAATACCACCACCACGCAAACCGTCATTGGCACGCCCGGATACATGGCGCCGGAACAATCGCTCGGCAAGGCCGTGGACCAACGTACCGATCTGTATGCGCTGGGTCTCATTTTGTACGAATGTTTGACCGGCCGGCGGGCGTTTTCCGGCGCGACGCCGGTCGAGGTGGCGCTCAAGCAACTCAAGGAACGTCCGCTGCCGCCGCGTAAGTTCATGGCGAGTACGCCCGCGCATCTCGAAGCGATCGTGTTGCGCTGTCTCGAAAAAGAACCGGTACGCCGTTTCGCCAGTGCCGCCGAATTACAGCGCGCGTTGACGCAGCCGGGCGGAGCTTCCCGGCGCGTCCCGCGCTGGCGAAAGGCCATGGTTATTTCGATGCTCGGTTTGTTGGCGATTTTTTTCTTGTACAAAGTTGTGCAGCAACCCCGATCGGCGGTGCCGGCTCAAGCCGCGACAGCGCCGATCGACTCTCCGGATCAACCCCAGATTCCGCCGGAACTGATCAAGTTGTACGAGGCGGCGAATCAAGGCGATGCGAAGGCACAGGAGCGAATCGGCCGGTTGTATATCGAGGGACCGGAACGGCGACGTGACGAACGCAAGGCCTTTTTCTGGACGCGCCGCGCGGCGCTGGGCGGCGACCGCGATGCGCAATACACGCTGGCACGGATGTATGAAAGCGGCCGCGGTGGCGTACGCAATCTTGTCGGTGCCTATGTCTGGTACCAGATCGCGTTGGCCTCAGGTCACGAGTCGGCGCGCACCCCGTTCGAGCGCCTGAAGCGCGAACTTTCCAGCGAAGAACTCGCCGAGGCGGAAGCGCAGCTGCACAGGCTGCGTCGCAAGCAATAACGTTGGAACAGGCGACAACGGTTGTTGTCTAGAAGCTGTCTCAAAAACGGTAGGGCGCGCTCTGCGCACCGACGAACCCGTCATTCCGGCGCAAGCCGGAATCCAGCAATTAAAGATTTCATTGCTTTTAATTATCTGGACCCCGGCTTTCGCGGGGGTGACGAGGAGTTTTTCAACGAACTGCTAGTAACTGCGCACGAGATTGCGCCCGTCCTGCTTGGCCGCATAAAGCGCCTGGTCGGCGGCGCTGACGAGGCCGGTGCCGCTGTCGCCGTCCCGGGGAAACGTGGCCAGACCGATACTGACAGTGACATGAATCGTGTACCCCTGAAGGGTGGTAATCAGCGAATCGGCGATGTTGCCGCGAATTCTTTCGGCCACGATGCGGGCGCCGTTGGCGTCGGTTTCAGGCAGGATAACCGCCAGCTCTTCGCCGCCGTAACGGCAGGTCACATCCACGGGCCGGACATTCAAGCGGATCAGGTCGGCCACCGTGACCAACGCCTCGTCACCCGTCTGGTGCCCGTAGCGGTCATTGACGTCCTTGAAATGGTCAATGTCGAGCATGAGCACGGTAAAGGCCGCATCGTAACGGCGGGCGCGGTGCACTTCTTCGTTTAGCCGTTTTTCAAATTCCCTGCGGTTGTAAAGTCCGGTCAGGCCGTCGCGCACCGACAGCTCTTCCAGTTTGTGCTGATTCGACATCAGGCGCTCGGCCATGGCATTGAATTCCCGCGCGAGCTGGCCGAGTTCGTCCTGGTTGTTCAGGACCAGCCGGTAGGAAAGATTATCATTGGCAAAATGGGTCATGCCTTTCTCGAATTCGTGCAGCGGGACCAGCACCGAACGCGCCAGCCACACGGCCCCGATCAGCGCGCTGAAGAGCCCGAAGCCGATCGCGGCGGCAAGAATCATCAAAAAACGGTTTTGCGCTTCATTATTTAGCGCGCGCTGAGCGCCGATCTCGCGGTAGTAAGCAGCGTAGATCTGATCCAGCGTAAACATGATCTGGTTGGCGCGCTGGTCCAGCTGATACAGCGCTGTCTTGGGTGCTGCCGAGGTCAGGATGAGTTTAGTGAGCGCGACACTGTCCTGCCATTCCCGCCGTGCCTGGTTCAGGAGGGCGTACTCTTGCGGAGCGAGGAATGGTTTTGCCAGTATCTCGACAAATATTTCTTCCACGGCTTTGGCATCGGATTCAAACTGGGATCGTATGGCATAACTCGGTGCGCCGGCAAAATCCTTGACCAGCGCGAAAGCCTTGCGGATCTGGTTCTGCAGTCGTGATGTCGTCTGGAGTTTGTAGACTGGTTGCTCGACGACCTGGTTGAGCGCATTGGCGGTGTGTTGCAAAAACACCGCCGAGCCAAGACCCACCGCCACGAGCGGGATGAAAACGACCCCCATGGCGACCAGAAAGCGCGTACGCAATGACAGATTTTTGAACGAGAAAAATTTCACCGGATGTGGTTAGGCACTGGCATCGTGGGCGCCATCGCGGTGCCGGGATGGTCTGTTATCTTACCGGTTCGGGAATGCTGCGTTTACTGTCGAGCCATTTGAGCATGGGTTCCCACTGCTCGATGTCGCGCGCGACCTGTGAGCGGGTGAGATCGAATATCCCCAGTCCGCGCGCGTCGGCCACCAGATAATTCTGGCTCTCGCGCAACGTGGCGATGAAGGGAATTTTGAGGCGCGAGAGGAACCGCTCGAGGTTGCGATAGATCTGGGTGTTAAGCGTCGAATAGGAAAAGCTCATGCTGTTCAGCACGTTTTCCATGGCGCCCTGGATCGCGGAGTTTTCGCGCACACGGTTGGCGACCACGGCCACCCGTGTTTCATCGCGCACGATTTTCCCGACCAGCAGCATTTCGTGGATAAAATGCGCGGCGGCGCGGATATCGGTCGGTGAAGGCAGCACCGGAATAATCAACGTATGCGCGCGCCGCACCAGCGCCGTCAGGTCGGCGCCGTGGGACCCCGCGGGCACGTCCATGATGACGTAATCCGTGGAACGCGGGACGCGCAGGGGATCGCGCCACGCGGCGATGCCGCGGATGGGCGGACGGTCCTGCGGGCGCGCCTCGACCCACTCCATCGCCGATCCCTGCCGGTCGAAGTCCGCAATCACTACCGCTTTTCCTTGCGCGGCGTAATAACTCGCCAGGTTGGTGGCGAGCGTGCTTTTCCCACAGCCGCCTTTGGCGTTAAGCAGCATGATCTTGCGCATGGTCTCTCCTTGAGGGTGGGGTCACGGATATTGCGAGGGAATAGCCGCCCCGAGACGGTCGGCGAACCGAACGGACTGCAAGTCGCGCTCGTCTTGTCATTTGAGCAAGTTATCTTTGTTTGCGCTCATGGCCTTCCCGGCTATAGGGCGCCCTAAGTTTATTCCAGCACGCCGGAAACCTCTACCGGCTCAGTGCCCGTCGCGGCCGTTCTTTCCGCGGCGGTGTCGCGGCTTTTTCGGTCCGGGTGGAGGGTCCGGCTGGCGGCCGGGCGGTTCGTCTTCGTCCATCAGTATCCAGTGTGCCGGTCCTTCCAGGTCGTCGAACTGCCCGGAGCGGATCGACCATAGAAACGCCCACACGATGCCCCCGGCGAAAATCACGGCCAGCGGTACGAGCAGATAAAGAATCTCCATGGCAAAAACCAATGGACAGGATTAACAGGATTAAACAGGATTTACAGGATTAAAGACAATGATAGTGAGGAGCCTGAGCTACGTCCCCGCTTTAAAAATAATCCTGTTAATCCTGTTTAATCCTGTTAATCCTGTCTATTTTCTTGTGGCGTTCTCTGGTGAGACGCAGGGCATTGGCCACCACCAGCAGCGAGCTGGCCGACATGCCGAGCGCCGCCAGCCACGGCGTGATGTAACCGGCCGCGGCGAAGGGAATGGCGAGCAGGTTGTAGGCCACGGCCCAGAGCAGATTCTGGCG
>JAUSDQ010000009.1 GCA_030650525.1 Sulfuricaulis sp. | reverse complement strand
CCCCTTCCTGCCGCTGTAGGCTTGCAGCATCTTCGCCATGCCCTCTAGGGGGCTGCGTTTGACGGCCCAGCCGCCTACGGTTTCCGTGGGCCCCATCGGTTGCGCGCCCTGCTGCTGCATGGCCTGCGCGAAGGCGCGGCGGCGGGCGATATCCTCTTGCTCCGCCGCGTAGTCCGTAAAGCCGACGTTAGAAATTTGGTTCGCCATCAGAGCGCCCCGTAGTCTACCTGCATGAAGCCGCTCGGATGCCTGCGCGCCGCGTGCGGTACTTCGTCGGCCATGACGCCGATGTGCAGTGCATCGCTCCAAAGGTAGCGGAAGGCGTACCAGCCGAAGCCGCGCGGATCATCGGAAACCTTCACAATGTCGCGCTTCAACCTGCGGTCAGACCACTTTGTAATACCAGCCGCACCAAGACCGAACAACCCGCTCATCATCGAGTTATCCCCCGCTACCTGCGAGTTATAGAGCCCCTGGTCGTACTGCCCCTGCGCTTGCGCCGCCCCCATGTAATTCGCCCCCGGCGTCGCCTGCTGCATCCCCGCCTGCTGAAACGTCGGGTTCTGAACCTGCGCCCCGGTCCTCAAAGCGTTCGCCCGGTTTAGCGGCTGGTCATACGCCGCCTGCGCCAACTGGTACGTCTGCGGCATCGTAGCCAGCGCCGCCTGCCGCGCCTGCGTATAGGCATCGTTGCGCTGTTGGCCGAAGTCCCGGCTTGCGTTACCGTAAGCCTCCCCGCCCGCCGTGATGCCTTGGTTCGCCATCTGCTGGTCGAATTGCCCCTTCCTCTGCTCCCATTGCGGGTCGAGGCGCGCGGTCTGATCGGCGTATGACTGATCGGCGACCCGCTGCACAGAGGATAAATCCATCGGCCCTTGGGCAGCTACCTGACCCATCGCGCCGCTCGTCATGTCTCCCATTTGATTCGAGAGATTCATCTGCGTATCGAGCGTGCGCTGCGCCCGTGGGTCAAGCGTCAGGTCGCTGCGCCATTGATCGGTGCCCCCCGCCGCCCCCCCCGCCGGCATAGCAAGCCCCCAGCCTTGCGAAACTTGCTGCATAGCCTCATCAAATGATGTCCCATTTTGCGACATCAACCGCTGAACTTCATCGTTCGCGGCTGAATTAGAAAACGTATTAGAAGAGGTTCCTGCGGGGCTTTCCGTGTAGGTCAGAGAACCGTAGGGCGTGTACTGATTTATGCGGTTCGCTCGAGTCGCGTAGCGCGCGTTCTCAAGGTTTCCGGTCGCCGTGGCCTGCGCCGCGCCCGTGTAGTCAGGCGCGGGCGGTGCGGAGGGCGAATCTTTTAGTTCTGTGATTGGCCCTTCGTATTCAAAGGAATCTTCTTCCTCTATTTTTCCGGTCATGGAATCCATAACTACGCGCGTATAGATTTTCATACGTGCCTCCAACGCAAACGCTTCACTATGTAGTACATGGTTGTAATTCCAATGCCATACTTTGCTGCGGCATCTTTTTGTTTCATGCCATTGGCAACATCACGGCGAGCGGCTATCACAGTCTCGTCTGTCATTTTTGCTGCCGGTTGCTTTTGGCCGCATGTATGAGGAGGAAGCTTTGTTCTTCCTTTGGCATCACGATCCCTCATGTTGTCCTTGTGCGTTCCAACCATTAGATGGGCCGGATTAATGCACCGCGGATTGTCGCAAGAATGAAGGACGAAATAACCAGATGGGATTGGGCTGCATACCGCTTCATACATTGCACGGTGCGCGTAGCGGCTCTTGTGCATCTTCGCAGGAACGAAACCATAGCCGACACCCTGCTGGGCTCCAGTCCAGTCCCAGCATCCAGACGGCGATTCAACGGTGCGGCTTTTCAGCCACAACGCTAACGATCTGCCGCTAGGCGGCGCGAAGTAGATCGGGTCTTGTGAGCGCATACGGAGCCTTCAAGTATCTGCAATCATCCCGCCAAAGGCGGTAGATGCGGAGATCACCTGTATGGTGCGCGCCCGCCAATTCGGCTTCCAGTGTAAACCCTAAATGCTCAACGAATCTACGGGAGGCCGCATTGCCCTCCCCAACGCATACCGTGATCCGCTTGCACTTCAACTGATTGAACGGGTAGTCGAAGATCGTCCCAAGGTACTCCCGCGTAGCCCAATGCTTCCCCTGCGCCGCAATGTGGCAGACGACGTTAGGCCCGTTCCAGTCCGCGTAGGCAACCCCGGCCACGAGGTCGCCATGCCGCGCCCAGCCGATGCCGATATCAGTTCCGAAGCCTCCGAATTCGTTCGTGCGCCGAGCGACCCACTCCACGACGCCGCGTCCGGTGACTAGCATGTTACAATGCTCCCCTGTTTCTATAACTAGGAGAAAACATGCGTTTCACCGTTAACGAAAAAGGATGCTGGAATTTCGATGGCCCGTTGGACAAAGCTGGGTATGGGAAGGTGTCTCTAAAAGAAAAGAGTTTCCGTGCCCATCGCTTGATCGCGCATGTCTGTATAAAGCCGCTGATGTCCGACACTGAATTTGTGGCGCACAAATGCGATAACCCGCGCTGCATAAACCCAGACCATTTATTCATTACGAGCCCACTTGGCAACATGCAGGACCGTGACGCGAAAGGACGTGGAGCGCGCGGCAGTAAATCCCCACTTGCAAAGCTCAGCGAAAAAGATATCCATGTCATTCGCGGTCTTTATGCTGGCGGCAAATCCTACTCAAAGATTGCGGCTGGTTATCCACAAATTTCAGTTGGCTGCATTCAAGCGATTGTGACGAGGCGTACATGGAAACATGTCCCTTAGAGTATGCTTCCTGGCTCGAAAACCACATCCGTCGAAAGCCACTGCAACTCTATCGAATTCGTGTTCGTGTTGATATTCGGCGCTCCGCAGTACCCGACGCCAGCCGCGCCCTGCCACTGGCGCGAGAGTTCCAGCCCAGCGCCCCACACGGCT
>JAUSDQ010000006.1 GCA_030650525.1 Sulfuricaulis sp. | reverse complement strand
GTCGTCGATGACTTCATCAACCGGCTCGTGGCGAATAAGCAGCTGAACAAGAATCCCGCCATTAACGCAGGCCGGAAGAGTTCCCCGGCGCCCTACCTCAAGTTCCAGGTATCGCAATTGATCTGCGAGCTGGCCGGCGGGCCGTGCAAATACACAGGGCAAGCGATGAAGGAATCACATGCGCATTTGAACATCAGCGAGAAAGAGTGGGGTGTGATGGCCAAGGAGTTCCAGAAATCCCTGGACAAATTCAAGGTCCCGGCGGTCGAGCAGAAAGAGCTGTTCGATATGGTCGGCAAAACCAAGGCTGACATAGTTGTCAGGAAGTAGCCGCGCGCCGGTGCACCGCGAACGTTAGGCATCTTCAGGAAAGACAATGGCCGATTGTTGCAGCGATAAGGCTGGCGAGATTGAGGCGTTTCGTAATCGCCAAAGCGCGACGCTCAAAATAGTGCTGGGTATTAATGCTATCATGTTCGTCGTAGAAATCACGGCCGGACTAGTCGCTAGCTCTGTCTCGTTGGTAGCGGATTCGCTGGATATGTTGGGTGACGCCCTAGTTTATGGCTTCAGCATTTACGTTGTTGCACGAGGCGCAAGAATGAAGGCCATCGCCGCTTTATTCAAAGGCGGCATTATGGCGGCGTTTGGTCTTTTCGTTCTGGGGCAAGCGATTTATAAGATTACTATTCCGCATGTTCCAGTATTCGAGGTCATCGGCGTAATTGGCTTACTCGCGCTTGCCGCGAATAGCTTATGTTTGGTTTTGCTCTGGCGGCATCGAGCCGACGACATAAATATGAGTTCAGTTTGGTTGTGTTCTCGCAACGACATTATTGCGAATGTCTCGGTATTATTTGCCGCCTTAGGAGTGTGGCTCACCAGTTCAGGTTGGCCCGATATCATGGTTGGCTTGGCACTTGCTGCCCTTTTCCTTCGATCTGCGTTGTTTGTGTTGCGCAGTGCTATTACGGAGCTTCGGGCAAACAATGCCTAATAAATCGCTCAACACGTGTAAAAGCGCAGCTTCGCTCTACTTTTGCACGCCGGTTAGCTCAATCGTTATGCGGTGAATCGTCAGTGAGTCAGGCAGAAATAACGGAGGCAACGAGCGTCGAGGACTATATGGCGGGAAAGGCCCTGATCGAAGAATATGCGGCAGCCTTGGGCGTCGATCTCTGCTTCCAAAATTTCTCGGAGGAAATCGCGAATCTACCCAAAACTTATGGCCCTCCTCATGGGTGCCTGCTGCTCGCCCGTATCAACGGAGAGATAATTGGTTGTATCGCAGTCCGATACCAAGGTGCCACGGTTTGCGAAATGAAGCGGCTCTATGTGAAGCCGCGATATCGTAGAACAGGTCTTGGAAGACGCCTGGCCGAATCGGCCATCAGGTGTGCTCGGGAGTTGAATTATTCTCGGGTGGTACTGGACACTTTGCCGAGCATGACGGAGGCATAATCTCTTTATGAGTCGCTCGGATTCCGGGAAGTCTCGGGCTATTATCCAAATCCTTTGTACGGTGTGCGTTATCTTGCGCGCGCCCTAACCAACAGTGAACAAAACACCGCGTAACATCGCGTTCAACCCGGATTCGCATAGACGGCACAAAACGCCGTCTATGCTCACCGATTAACGCGAACGTTACTTTTACGCACAATTCACAGGATTTAAATTGAACCTATCTCAAAAATACTCTGGCATGTATTCGTAGGGTGGGCATCGCCCACCAACACGGTTTCGCTGGCTGTCCGACGGTGGGCGGTGCCCACCCTACATATATTTTGAGATAGGTTCTAGGAATAACGGGATTTCTTGTTTTAAAATCCTAGTTCTGTCAATCCTGCCTAATTCTTTTTGTTAGCGATTCTAAGGGTCATTTGAATACGCGCGTATAAAGACCGATAATATTCACTAGTGACATAGGAATTTATATGCGTCGAATCATGCTCAAATCCAAGCTGCACCGCGTGCATGTCACACATTCCGAGCCCGATTACGAAGGTTCGGTGGCGATAGACGGCCGCCTGTTGGATGCCGCTGACATCCGCGAATACGAGCGCATTGAGGTTTACAACCTTAAGAATGGCGAACGTTTTTCCACCTATGCCATTCGTGCCGAGGACGGATCGGGCATTATCTCGGTTAACGGGGCGGCCTCGCACAAGGCCAACCCCGGTGACATCGTTATCATGTGTGCGTACGCTGAGATCGAGGAAAAGCAGCTCGCGATTTTCCGGCCGCGCCTGGTGTACGTCGACAGCCGCAATCGCATAACCCACACGCGCAATTCGATTCCGGTGCAGGTCGTCTAGCAGGCTGCTGAAAAGTCTTTTCCTTCTCCTTCCGGGAGAAGGTTAGGATGAGGGGGTAAGAAAAAACAGAGCAATTCAAGATCGCCCTCACCCCCGCCCTCTCCCGTGGGGAGAGGGGGTTTCAGCAACCTGCTAGGAAATCTCAGTAGAATGCCCTTAACCGCCAAGGACGCCAAGAGAAAAGAGTACTGAACATCACGAAAAAAATCTTGGCGTTCTTGGTGGTTCATTAAATTGGCGCAGATCTCCTGCCTATGGAAAATCGATCTGAGGGAAAATCCGGTCTGGTGCTGGCGCTGAGTGGCGGCGGGGCGGCCGGTTTGGCGCACATTGGCGTTATCCAGGTGCTGGCGGAAAACGCCATTTTGGTGCGAGCCGTGGTCGGTACCAGTATCGGCGCTGAAATTGGCGCGTTTACCGCGAGCGGTATGCCGATCGATGAACTGGTGAGTCTCGCCACGGCCTTCGATTGGAAGCAGACCTTGCAGCTTTTCATGCCCGATCTCTCGACCGGAGGTCTGGTGTCCGGTAAAAAAATCATGGATTTCCTTAATACCAAACTGGGCGCGCACACGATTGAAAATCTGTCCATGGGTTATGCCGCGGTCACGACCGACCTTGAAACCGGCGAGCAGGTCGTGGTCGATCGCGGGGCGTTGGCCGACGCCGTGCGCGCCAGTATTTCACTGCCGGGACTCATTGTGCCGCATCGTATCGGCAACCGCTGGCTGGTGGACGGCAGCGTGCTCAATCCCGTGCCGTTCGATGTCGCGCGCGAACGTTTTGGCGGCCCGGTGGTGGCCGTGGCGGTGCATTCCGCCATGCGTCAGCCGACCCGGCGTGTCCGCCCACCGCAATCCAGCAAATTGCCGGCGCGCGTACGGCAATTTTTACGGCGACCCTGGATGGCGCGCACGCAAGGCTTGGAAGAGTGGCTGGAAGCACAGATCGAGAATTATCAGAAGGCACAGGATAAGAAACAATGGTGGACGACACGCCGGGTGCTGGATCAGGTGATGGCTATCACCCAGGCGGAGATAGTGCGTCTGCGCCGGAACGTGAATCCACCGGATCTCATGCTGGTACCCGATGTGGGTCGTATTGGAACAATTGAATTCTACCGCGGCAAGGAAGCGATCGCCGCCGGCCGCGCGGCGGCGCGGGATAAGCTGGATGAGATCAAGGGCCTGCTTGCGGCGGAAAAAAATTCCAGGATGTAGCACATCCGGCGGGTTACGGCACAAACGACGTGCCTAACCCGCCCTACATCTATTATGAAACCGCTTAAGTAAGTGCCATTCGCCTCAGACCCCGATCAACAGCCACAGACCCGCGCCGGCCAGCGCCATGCCGCCGGCACGCACCAGTACGGCTTGTGAACGCTGGAACAGCAGATATCCCGAGGCGGCGCCAAGGGCGTGCAGCACCAGAGTTGTGGCGGCAAAACCCGCGAAGTAAATGAGCGGCGACGCAGTAACGGGCATGGCGCTGCCGTGCGCATGACCGTGGAACAGGGCAAACAGCGCGACCATCAGGCTGGCGAGCAGCGGCGCCAGGCGCCATTGCAGGGTGATGGCCAGCCCCAGCACCAGCACCGAAGCCGCGATAACAGTTTCTATAAAGGGCAGATCGACGCCCGCCAGTCCGGCCCCGAGCAGCATCGTGACGACAAACGCCAGCGGGACTTTCCATACAGCGGAACCGCCGAGTTGCACCGCCCAGAGACCGACGGCCAGCATGGCCAGCAGATGATCGATGCCGAGAAACGGGTGCGCCAGTCCGCTGCCGAAGCCGCCCGCGGTTCCCGCGAGTGTGTGCGCGCTGGCGGGTAGAGCGGTCAGTGCCAGGACCATCGTCACCAGACCGAATGCATATTTTTTGTGGCTCATGGTTTGTTTCCTCTCGCTTCAGTCATGATTGATACGCGCGTTCAATCGCATAACCCATTGCACTGAGTTCCTCGATCACGCGTGCGGTCAGCGATTCCAGGCGGCCGGCCACGACATCGGACAGGCCAAGGCGTGTCTCCAGGCTCATGGGTTCCACGCCGATGACCGTGACGTCCATCGGTTTTTCACCGGTGAGTGTCAGCACCGCCAAAACGTCGGACAGTGCCAGTTGGTGCGGCGATATCCTGCCGCGAAAAAATACCGGGACCTGTTCGCCCCTCAGTACCACAATCGTGCCGGCAGGTTGACCGGTGCGCACCGCATCGACCACGATCAGATTCTCACGGCGGCGCAGGTCGTCGAGCAGCGCCATGCCGGAGGTTCCGCCGTCGAGCAGTTCGACCCCGGCGGGCAGCCGGTAATGTTGTTGCAGGCGCTCGATGACGGCAACACCCACGCCTTCGTCTTCCATGAGGATATTGCCCAGCCCCAGCACCAGTACCGGTGTTTGGGCCGTACCAGTGTCGAGTCCGGTGAGTGCGCGGGCCGGCGCGGGCATCAGAATTTTACTCCGCATTGCGCGCCCAGGGCCTGTACCTTAACGATCTCTTGCTTGCGGGTGTCGACCATATGGACCGCGCAGGCCAGGCAGGGGTCGAACGAATGTATGGTGCGCAGCACCTCGAGCGGTTTTTCGGGGTCGGCGATCGGGTTGTCCAACAGCGAGGCCTCGTAGGGGCCAGGCTTGTCGAGCTCGTCGCGCGGTCCGGCGTTCCAGGTACTCGGCACCACCGCCTGATAATTCTTGATCTTGCCGTCGCGAATGACAGCCCAGTGCGACAGCACACCGCGCGGGGCTTCGTGATAACCGAAGCCGCGGATTTCTTCCTTGGGAAATACCGGCTGGTTGAACGTGGTGTAATCGCCTTTGCCGATGTTATCCATCAGCAGTTGCCACTGTCCGGCCAACGATTCGTGCAGCACCGCGGTACGCACCGCGCGCGCGGCATGGCGGCCGATGGTGGAGTGCAGCGCTGCCAACGGGATTTTCGTGTGCGCCACGCTCGAGACCATGTCGATCAGGGTATTCAGATGGCGCGTGGTGGGTTTATGTCCGGCCGCCACCATCGCCAGCACGTTCGCCAGCGGGCCGACCTGGGCGCGCTGATCGTAGAAGGTCGGCGCCTTGACCCAGGAATACTTGCCGTCGTCCTGGAAGTCGGTGTACTGCGGAATCGTTTCGCCGTTGTAGGGATGCAGCGCGCCCTTGCTCGGCTTGTACCAGGCGTGCTTGACGCTTTCTTTCACGCCGTCTTCGAAGTACTTGTCCTGATAGCTGGTAATGGCCTTGAAGCTGGACAGGTCGGCGTTCTGGATATAACCGCCCGGGAGTTCGAACTGGGTGCCGCGGGTGTCCAGCGGCAGATCGGGCACCGCCAGATAATTGGTGACACCGGCGCCGTAGGCGGTCCAGTCGGCATACATCGCGCCGATGGCCGCGACGTCGACCATGTAAACCTTGCGCACGAAATCGCCGAGTTCATCGATAATGGATTTGATGTAGTACAGCCGCTCCAGGGTCAGGGTCGACTGGCTGTCGAGGTTGATGGCGTTGGTGACGCCGCCGACCGCCAGGTTCTGGATATGCGGCGTTTTGGAACCCAGGATCGAGACGATCTTGTTGGCGGTGCGCTGATAATCCAGCGCCTGAAAGTAATGTGCCGCCGCCATCAGATTGACCTCGGGCGGCAACTTCATGGCCGGATGCCCCCAGTAACCGCTGGCGAATACGCCGAGCTGGCCGGATTGGATAAAATTTTTCAGCTTGTCCTGGATCTGTTTGAAATGCTGCGTGCTGTTCAACGGCCAGTCGGACAGGCCCTGGGCGATCTTCGAGGCTTTTTTCGGATCGGCCTTCAGTGCCGACACAATGTCCACCCAATCGAGCGCGGATAAATGATAGAAATGCACGATATGATCGTGGATGCCGTGCGCCGTGATGATCATGTTGCGGATGTACTGGGCGTTGAGCGGTACTTCAAGCTTCAGCGCGTTTTCCACCGCGCGCACCGAGGCGATCGCATGCACCGTGGTGCACACGCCGCAGATGCGCTGGGTAAAGATCCAGGCGTCGCGCGCGTCGCGTCCCTGCAGGATGAGTTCAATGCCGCGCCACATCTGCCCGGAGGACCAGGCCTTGACCACCTTGCCGCCGTCCACCTCGCAGTCGACGCGCAGGTGGCCTTCGATTCGAGTCATCGGATCTACAGTGATTCGCTGTGCCATGTTTTACTCCTTTGCCTCAGGTCCTGGCGGTTACCGGCGTTGGTTGGCGGTGTAACACCGGTAAATATTTTACGAACGCCAGATACAGCATGACTTCGAGTGAGAAAATACCCAGCGTCACCATGATCTCGGTGACCGACGGGAAATAGTGCCAGGTCGCGCCGACGACCGGGTGAAAGCCGATGATGTAGGTGTTCAAACGGTAAATGGATCCGGCCAGCAGCAGACTCACCGCCGAAATAAATATCAGGCGCGGATGGGCGCGCGTGGAACGCCGCGCGAGCAGCAGCACCGGAACGACGAACAACAGGTTTTCCACCCAGAACATCAACGCATCCAGATTCCCCGCCAGCGCGAGGCCGAGGGCTCCGCGCCAGATCAGGTCGCCGAAGCGCAGCACCAGATAGAACAGCGTCACGAAGAGTGCGACGCCGGATATTTTGGCAAGCAGGCCGGTCTCCAGGGGTTGACGCAATCCCATCGCGGCCAGAATGGACTCAAACGGAACGATGGCATAACCCATTAGCAACGCGCTGATCAGGAACAACGGCGGCAGCATCTCGGTTTGCCACAGCGGTGAAATCTTGTATCCGGCCACCACCGCCATGGTGCCCAGCGACGACTGGTGCATGGTGGGCAACAGGATGCCCAGCGCGATGAAGAAGAACAACACTTTGGATAG
>JAUSDQ010000003.1 GCA_030650525.1 Sulfuricaulis sp. | reverse complement strand
GACCGCAGGTAGCGGCTTCCGTCAAGTACGCCTACGAGAAGCTCGGTAAACGGCGTTTCGGCATTCTGTATCAGGATGACGAAAGCGGGCAGAGCGTATTGCGCTCGGTAGAGGAGCAACTCAAGGTGCACGGGCTAACCTTGGTGGAGCGCACCAGCTACAAGCGGGGCGAAATCGACCTCTCGACCCAGATCGCGCGCCTGAAAGCGGCGAACGTCGATGTGGTGATGCTCATGGGTAACACACGGGAAGCCGCCAGCGCCAAGACCGAGACGAAAAAGCAGGGCTGGCCGGTCGACATGATGGCCGGCTCGGGAGCCTCTTCGGCGGCCACCATCAAGCTGGGCGGCGAGGCGGTGGAGGGCCTTTACGTTTCTGCCCAATGGATGAACTCGGCGCAGGAAGTGACGCCGGCGCTACAGGCCATCAAGGATCGCTACAAGGCGCGCTTCGGACAAGACATGCAGGACGGCGTCAACCAGACCTACGTGTCCATGATGCTGTTCGCCGAGGGCGCGAAGAATGCCGGACGCAACCTGACGCCGCAGACACTCCAGCAAGGCCTGGAGAAAGTCAAGAACTTCAAGACGGTGTTCGAGGCCCTGCCGTTCTCTTACGCCCCTGGTAAC
This sequence comes from Sulfuricaulis sp., assembly GCA_030650525.1. GTDB lineage: Bacteria > Pseudomonadota > Gammaproteobacteria > Acidiferrobacterales > Sulfurifustaceae > Sulfuricaulis. Next base: position 12,857 of record JAUSDQ010000003.1, on the reverse strand, counting down.
CACATGCCACCGATGGGGGCCCTCATCATGCAGGTCAAGGGTGGCAAGTGGGTGCTTGTCAGCTCAGCGACCGGCAACTAATTCCCTCAGCAACGACGAACACAAATATGAATGCACTTTTGACCGCCCCCAATCTTCCACTGCATTTCGACGAGGTGACCCCGCTGTGGCTGACCCAGGCGCTGGCGAACTCATTTCCGGGCGTGACAGTGGCGACGGCCGAGCGCGATAAGGATCGCTTTGGCACGGCCGCCTCGGCGCGCTTCAAACTCAGCTACTCGGATCGTGCCGGTCACGCCGACCTTCCGTCCTCGGTCTATGTGAAAGGCGGCTTCGACGACACGTGGCGCAAGCGGGTGTGGCAGGCGCTGCATCAGGAGGTCCGCTTCTATGCCGAGATCGCCTCCGACATCACGCTCAACATCCCGAAGTGTTACTTTTACGGCCTCAACGACGCGCCGCAGGGCGTCCTCGTGCTGGAAGACCTGACCCAGCGCGGCGTCCGCTTCGGGCTGAATCTGGCGCCCGCGACAGCGGACAACGTGGCCGCGGTGCTGGAGCAGGTCGCGCGCATGCATGCGCAGTGGTGGGAGAGCCCGCGCCTGGCACCCTATACCAGCTGGGGCGAGCCGCAGCGGGTGTACCTGAAATGGCTCTATCGGCCCAAGCATTGGGAAGAGTTGGCGGCCCGCAAGCACGGTGAGCTGATCACCCAGGCCCTGGGCAATTCCGCAACGGCGATACGCTCATTGGAAAAACTGTGGGAGATCATGGACGCCAAGCCCAAGACCCTTTTGCACGGCGACCTCCACGGCGGCAACATTTTTTACGAGCAGGACGGGCGCCCCGGCTTCCTCGATTGGCAGCTTGTTTTTGCCGGCAACTATATGCACGATATGGCGTGGATCATCGTCACCGGCTTGGACGTCGCGCAGCGGCGTAAGCATGAGCAGGACTTGGTCCGCCATTATCTGGCCGCGTTGAAAGCGCATCGCGGCGAGGCGCCAAGCTTTGATGAGGCCTGGCTCGCCTACCGCCAGAACATGGCCCATGCGATTGCCTCCTACGGCGCCGCGCCGCACGATGCGGATAAGACCTCGGTGGTGGAAGGCTCGGCTGAACGTGTGTTGCATGCCGCGGTCGACCACGATGTGCTCGCCAGTCTGGGGCTGACTCGCAGCTGAGATCGGCCGGGGCGCTCGCCTGCGGGGCAAGGCGGTGATCATCACCGGCGGCGCCAGCGAGGCGCGTTGTCTCGGTCTTCCTTCTTACTTGGATGAGTCCGCCGGCGTGACCATCGCATAGCGCGGCATGCGCTTCTCAAGAAAGGCTGACATGGCTTCGTGAAAGTCTTCGCCATGCCCGCACAAGACTTGGTTGCGGTCTTCCATGGCGATGACAGCCTCGAGACTCGACCCGTCAATGGCGTGGCCGAGCGCCTCCTTGCTGAGGCGCAGCCCCAAAGGCGCGGTCTTGAGCATGTCCTGGACCAGGGCGTCGGCTTCCTGCTCCAGCAGCTCGGGCGCCACGACGCGGCTGACCAGTCCCATTTCATAGGCGCGTTGTGCGTCGATGAAGCGACCGGTCAACATGTACTCGGCGGCGAGCGAGCTGCCCACCATGCGCGGCAGGAAGTAACTCAGGCCCATGTCACAGGAACTGAAGCCGATGCGGATGAAGGCCGCATTCATGCGCAGGCTGGGTGTTGCGATGCGAATGTCGGTCGCCAGGGCGAGGGCAAACCCACCGCCACACGCGGCGCCGTTGAGCAAGCCGATGATGGGCTGCGGGCAACGACGCATGGCAATGACGACATCGCGGTAGCGGCGGGTGATCGCCAGTTCTTCAGACACGGAAAGAGCCTTTTTTTGCCCGCTGTGTTCCGTGAGGTCCAGACCGGCGCAGAATGCCCGTCCGGCGCCGCGCAGCACGACCACGCGCAAGTCGTCGCGCCGGTGCAAACTGGTAAAAAGCTGTCCCAATTCGTCCACCAGCTGAAGGCTGAGCGCATTGAGCGCCTGGGGACGGTTCAATGTGACCGACAGCACCGGCCCCTGTTCGATGACCTCAAGACATTCGTACGCCATGTTGATCCTTGTTGTGTAGTCCAAGGTCAAGTGTGGGTCTTGACGATTCGCCAGGCGTCGTTCAAACCGACAATTCGTTTGTATCTCCAAAAGTATCGCTTTGGACGAAAGCCAGGCGTTTTGCATCCCTGAGAATCTGTGAGCCGCGTCACCGCCATGAGTTTGTCGCGGCTCGCGCGCGCAACGATATTTGGCTTGCCACCTTAACCAACCTGGACTGAAAGAACAGTGACTACTTCAACCCGCAATCGCCAATGGATATATGCCAGTCGCCCGGACGGGGCGGTCGGCCTGGAACACTTTCAACTGCGCGAAGCGCCACTGCCAGCGCCTGGCCCGGGGCAGGCCTTGGCCCGCGTCCGCGCGGTTTCCATCGACCCGGCGCAACGCGCGTGGATGATGACCAAGACCTATCGGCCGCAATTGGTGCCGGGCGAACTCATGCCCGCGTTCGCCTTGGCCGAGGTGCTTGAGTCGAACGCGCCGGGGCTCAAGCCGGGCGAGATCATCGAGGGCGACTTTGGCTGGCAGGACTACGTGGTCGTGACGCCCGAGCGGGTTCAGCGCCGGGACGCGGCGAAGTCGATCGAGCATTTGATGGGCGTCTTGCACTTTACCGGTTTGACCGCCTATTTCGGCATGCTCGAAGTAGGGCGCCCGCGTCCCGGTGAAACCGTCGTGGTGTCCGGCGCCGCCGGCGCGGTGGGAAGCATCGCGGTCCAGATCGCGAAGATTGCCGGCTGCCGCGTCGTGGGCATCGCCGGGGGTGCCGAAAAGTGCCGTTGGCTGGTGCAAGAGCTGGGTATCGACGCGGCGGTGGACTACAAGGCCGGCGGCCTGAGCGAGGCGCTGGCCGCTGCCTGTCCGGACGGCGTTGACGTTTATTTTGACAACACCGGCGGCGAAATTCTGGAGACGACCCTGTCGCTGATGAATGTCCATGGTCGCATTGCGTGCTGCGGTGCCGTGTCGCAGTACGACCAAGGCGGCTGGAGCACCGGACCGCGCGGCGTGCCTGGCGTGCTGATCTTCAAGCGCATCCACATGGAAGGTTTTCTATTGACGGACTTTCTCAAGGATCGCAAGGTAGCCGAGAAGGCGCTCACGAATTGGTTGCGCAGCGGCAAGCTGAAGGCGCCGGTCGAGGCGGTCAATGGCCTGGAGAACGCACCGCAGGCGCTGATCGATTTGCTCAAGGGGCGCAATCTGGGCAAGATGCTGGTTCGCGTGAGCTGAGCGGGCCATTTTGCTTTGCTGCCGCAGTGCCCATCGTCCGCGTTGACCATCCCCCCCCGGGCTCCTCAGTTTGACGGTCTGTTGGCGGACATTCGCCGCCAGGCACCGGGTGGCCGCCCGGTCCATTCAACAAAGGCGCGTTGGAATGAAGCCTGATCGACGAATCCAAGCTTGGTTGAAATGTACTTCAACGGCGTACTGGTGCGGGTCAGCGCATGAATTGCCATATCTCGACGCAGTTCATCCTTGATTTTCTGGAATGACTCTCCTTCCTCTCCAAGTTTTCGATGAAGCGATCGCGGCGACAGGGCCAGGCTCCGCGCCACATCGTTCAACAGCAACAAGGTCGGCAGGGCATCGTGGATTTTCTTGCGAACATCAACCGTCAATTGTCCGCGCGTGATCAAGGCCTCGATCATGCTGCTGGGCGCGTGGCGTAAATATTTAGAAATCTCTCCCGGGGAGCGCGCGACCAGCATCGGCGCGTGCTCGGTGCTGAAGCGCAAGACGCCATGGGGTTGATTGAATCGCAGCGTTCCGGCGAACAGGGTACGTAGTTCGAACAAATGCCTTGGCGCAACGCAGGGAAAGTCCACCGCGACCAGCTTGAAACGCCCTCCAAACAGCCAGCCCATGGTGGAATAGGGCGTCAAGAGCAAAACCTCATACGTCGATTGTCGATCGCCCTTCAGCTCCCCGGTTTCCTTGAATGTGATGTTGATGCCCTCGTGGTCGGCGGAGAAACAAACACTGACTTCATGCAGGATCGCGTTGAGCGCCTTTGAAATTATTTCAATGCATTCGAGAAACGAATTTGCCGTGCTTCCGGCTCGTATCAATGTCTCGATGGAGCCCAGTGGAATCGGGCACGCTGACAAGCCGGCGCCTTCGTCCTGGAGGTATTGCACGGCTACGCCATACAGCCGCGAGAACTGCTTCAGGCTCACCCGCGCGCGCGGAGCATCGAGCATGTCGGGGCTGAGGCCTTCCGTCCAGGTCAGCACTTGAGATTCCGACGCCCCTCGAGCAACGGCAGCCTTCACGATTCCGCGGACGTAACGCATGGGAACCGTGATGGGGGCGGAATGGAGCTTCATGGCTTAACAAATTGGCAGTTTATGCAAAACAATCGTCTGCTTATGTTATCGCGTTCAGGAGGTATGGATGGAACAATCACCCCTCTTCAATGGTCTTGTTCATGGCACATCAAAATTGATGGGTTCACACCTTCATATGATGCGCACTGCGTGGCGGATATTGATATAGAACGGATCGCCCGCCATCATGTTGAATGATGGATGCAAACGATCTGTAACCGAAAAAAATTCCGGTTTTGCCGGGCACCTTGAGGAGTGAATGAAATTGACCAGTCCTAAATTGACCAGCCCTAACCTGAAGCTGTTGGGGTCTTATCTGGATGCCTGGAATACCCACGACGTCGCCCGGGTCCTCGCGTTCTTTGTCCCCGACTCGGTGTATGAGGACACCGTGCTGGCCGAGTCATTCGTCGGTCACGCTGCCCTGCGCACGTTCCTGGAGGACATGTTTCGCGCCTACCCCGATGCGTCTTTCGAGCTCCATGCGGCCTTCGATAGTGGCAACTGCGTCAGTTGGGAGTGGACCATGCATGGCCACTTCACCGGTACCGGCAAGTCCAGGCTGCCGGCCAAGGGGCAGACCATCGCCTTGCGCGGCGCGTCGTTCACCGAGCTGCGGGACGGATTGATCGTTTGCAATCGCGACTACTGGGACATGGGCGCCTTGATGAAGCAACTTGGACTGAAGGTTGGGGCGCCCGCGACCTGAGTTGCATGGTCTGGCCGGGCAAGACCTGGCACAGGCGTGACCTGCCGCGCGCGGTGCATCCGTCTCATGGATGCCCGATTCAGAACCCAGAAACCACTTTAATTTTTAAGAGACTTACCTTGAATACCTCACTACAGGAACCGTCTGGACCATTGCTTTCCTACGACATTGCGAGCCGCGCCTGCCGTTCGCCCAAAGCTGAATGGCAACCGCACGCCGGCCAGTCGGAGAAATCCTTCGAGTGGTGGTACGTCACCGCACTGGTGCACGATGCCGCCGGAACGCCCTATTTCCTGGTCTGGCTGCCGGTTCATTTTGCCGGCGCCAAGCATCTGCGTGCCGTCAAGAAGATTGCCGAAATGCTCAAGCCTGGCCAGCGCTTGTTCATCGTCAACAGCGCGCTAAGCAACTACCGCACCGGTTTTCACGCCGCTGACTCCGAGGCTGTACTGGTCGAGGAAGGTGCGCTCTGGAATGCGGAAAACAACGAGCTCAAGTTCAGTGGCGGGCGCGGGGTGGAAAACGCCTGGAGCTACGACGGCTGCGGCTTGAACCTGCACGCCAAGATGCCCCGTTATTCCTTTGATCTGCGCATGGACGGCGGCGAGCGGGTGATGTGGCCCAAGGACAAGCACGGTGTCGAGGGCTTCATTCAGGAAGGTGCGGAAAACGACTTCAGTTTCTATTATTCGCTGCCGCGCCTCACCACCACGGGTACCCTCTCCTATACGGACGATGCCGGGCAAGCGCACACCGTGGACGTCACAGGCTTCGGCTGGGTTGACCGGCAGTGGGGCGACTGGCTCACCTCGTGGTGGGAGTGGGCGTCCTGGCGCTTTGCCAATGGCGCCCGCCTCAATCTTTACAACTTTCCCGGTGGCCACCAGGTGACAACCTACCAGCGGGCGGACGGCACGACCGAGTGGCTGGATGGCTTCATCATCCGGCAGAACGGTTATCTCAAGACGCCGGGCGGCACCTGGGTCTCCTGGGGCTGGAGCTACGAACTGCCAGTGGAGGTCGAGGGCAGCCGGCGCTTTACCGTCGTCCCATTCAGCCGGAACGACAACATGCATTCTGGGCCGGTGCAGTTTTTCGAGGGCGCCGGCCAGTTGATCGACGACAGCAGTGGCCAGCAGGTCGGGATTTCGGTCAACGAATCGATGGATGTGCAAGCGATGGGCAACGGTCCCTATGGCGCGCAGCAGCGCTGAACCGAAGGAAAAACGATCATGACCGGCAATCCAAAACCCATACCACGCAGTCTGCTGATCTTTGGCGCCAGCGGCCGCATCGGTGGCAGCGCCGCCAGCCACATCCGCCAGGTTTCGCCGCAAACCCGGCTGCGCCTGGCCACCAGTAGCGAGAAAAAGGCGCAGCGTCTGCAAGCGCAATTCCCTGGCTGCGAGGTCGTCGTGGCTAATTACCTGGACGTGACGACGCTGATTCCCGCCTTCAAGGACATGGAGGGCATATTTATCGTTACCCCGGATTTTCTTGACGAGCGCCAGGCGATGTTCAACGTGGTGGCGGCCGCGCGTCATGCCGCGACCCTGCTGCACATGGTGCGGCTCACCGGCGACCCGCCCGGGGTGCACAGCGAGGAGAGCGTCCCCCTGCATTTGCGCGAATTCGACGGCGGGACCGCGGTGCAGCATCTGCGCGCGCGCAAGCTGCTCGACAGCAGCGGTCTGCCCGTCACCTACATCAACATCGCCGCCTATTACATGGCTGACTTTTTGAAGCTGTTCGGCATCGGCCTGGCCAGCAAACACACCCTGTTCGTACCCTACGACCGCATCATGGCGTTTCTGGATTCACGCGATGTGGGTGAGGTCGCGGCCTGTCTGTTGTTGTCGTCCAACCAGCGTCATCTGGGCAAGACCTATCAACTGGACAACGGCGTGGATCTGATGCGCTTTTGCGACGTGGCGCGCCTGATGAGCGAGGTGCTGGGCGTGCCGATCGCCTACAACGATTCTCCCGAGGACTTCATGCGGGAGTGCGCGGCCATGCCGGCCTATCAGCAGCGCCAGGATGGGCTGCGCTACGCGCTACGCTACTACGAATGGGAGCGCGAAGCCGAGACGCTGTGGCGGCGTAGCGATATTCTGGAAGCGCTGACCGGACACAAGGGGCGGACTCTGCGCCAATGGCTGGAGGAACATCGCGACCGGCTACTGGGCACGAGTTTGCCTGTGACGCCGGTGGCGAGCTTAAGCAAATAGATTCCGTTCACGCGATTCGGCGACGAGGCCGATTCGCGGCTTTCCGTGTCTCACTTACTCAAGAGAAAGACCATGAAACTATCCAAAGAGCGAGCCTGGGACATTGCATTCAGGATTGCCGATGAGATGTGGACAAAGCATGACGCCAGCGTGATTGATACGCTGTTTGCCAAGGATGCCATCTACCGCGACATTGCCTTCGGCTTCACTTTCGAGGGCCGCGAGCAGGTGCATGGCTACGTCCGGGACGTGCTTAATACCATGAACGACTTCTTCGAGGAGTTGATCGACGTACTGCCCATCAACGACAATGTCCTGGTGGCCCGCTGGGTTTATGGCGGAACATTCCGTAATGCAAAGCTAGGTTTGGAAGGCAAGGTTCGCTTGCCGGGTACCTCGGTGATCACCCTGCGTGGCGACGAAGTGGTGATACATGATGACTACTACAGCGCCGCGGAATTTCTCGATGGGATTGGGAAAAAGGGGTACTCGGTGCAGCGCTTCTTGGCCGAGATGTCAGGAAAATAGTCTGATCCAACATTCGTGCGCCTGGAGTTCATGAGCCGCGGGCCTGGGCCTTGGATTATTGGGGTAGTCCGTGCTCGATCCATACATGGGCACGCTGGAACAGCGAGAGGGTGGAGGCGTGAAACTGCCTGCCCAGCTCGGGCGATGCCTTGCCGGCGCAGGAGCGCGCGTACGTGCCCTCGATCACGATGCCGGCCTTGTAGCAGGCCAGCACGGCATACCAATCGAAGGCCGACATGTCGCGCTGCGTGCCCGCCTTGTATCTCGCAATGAGTTCCTGCATGCTTGGGAAACCGTCCCACGGCTCAACGCGCAGGCTCCCGGCGGCGGGCTGGCCCGGTATCGGCCAACCGGCAAGCAGCCAGCCGAAATCGATCAGCGGGTCGCCGATGGTCGAGAGTTCCCAGTCGATCAGCGCCGCCACGCGCCCGCTATCGAAGCGGAACAAGGCGTTGCTAAGCTGAAAGTCGCCATGCATGAGGCCGGGGACAAAGCTGGCGGGCCGGTTCTCGATCAGCCATTGACCGACCGCATCAACGCCGGGGATGTCCTTGGCTCCGGGCCAGCCCTTGTAATCGCGATAGGCGTCGAGTTGCGCCTGCCAGCGCACTACCTGTCGTTCGAGATAGCCTTCCGGTTTGCCGAAATCGCTCAGGCCTGCGGCGACGTAGTCAAAGCGCCCCAGTGCCAGTCCCGCGTCAACCATGGCCAACCCCATGTCGTGGCGGATCGCGGCGCTATTTGCATGCAGGCTTGGCAAGCCGAGCGTCGCATTGAAGCCGTCAACCAGTTCCATCAGATAGAAGGCCGCGCCGAGCACCTGGTCCGACGCGCATTCGGCCACCAGCGTTGGATGCGGCACATCGCTGCCCGCCAGCGCCGCGAGCACGCGCGACTCGCGTTGCATGGTCTTGCTGAGTTCCGGGCGCATGTGCAGGGGCGGGCGCCGCAGCACGAGGTCACGCCCGCCACGGCGGAAGTGCAGCAGGATATTCTGCGTGCCGCCGGTCAGCAGCTTCGGCTGCGTGATCGGGCCGCTCGCCAGCCCCTGCTGATCCATCCAGCGCCCCAGGGCATCGAGGTCAACGGGTCTTGAAGAATTTGTGTTCATGTTGACGCGCTCACTTCTGCGACCGATTCAGTCAGGAGACTCGCGAGAAGCTGCTCACTGATGGTGATGCAACCCATTTCTATTCGACAACCATCGTGGTTTTCGCTTTTCGGCGAAAGCGCGCGGTCCTTCCTGAATGTCCCACGACGAGAATAGTGCCTTCATCGCGACCTGATCCAACTGATCGGCCCACGCTTCCGCGACTGAAACATCGAGGCCATGATAAATTGCCTCCTTCGTCGCGCGCACCGCCATTGGACTGCATTCCGATATCTCGGCGGCCCAGCGCTTGGCCGCTGAAAGCGCCTGACCCACGGGAGCGATCTCCGTCACAAATCCCATTTCAAGTCCTCTTTGGGCGGACACCCGATGACCGGTCAGCATCATGCCCATGGCCTGCTTCAGGGGGATTTGCTTGGGAAGACGATGCACGCCGCCGGTCAAGGCAACCAGCCCCACGCGCGGCTCCGGCAAAGCAAATTCCGCATTCGCGGAGGCGATCACCAAATCGCACGCAAGCGCGATTTCAAAACCTCCGCCCATCGCCAGTCCGTTCACGGCGGCGATCACCGGTTTGGTCAGATCGAAGCGGGCCGTCAGCCCCGCAAATCCCCTTGGACCCGCTTCCAGCTTATTGCCAGCGGCCGTGTATTTGAGATCGTTGCCCGCGCAAAAAGCCCGCTCGCCGGCGCCGGTGATGATCGCGATCCATTGATCCGGGTCGGCCGCGAATTCATCAAAGGCACTTTCCAGCTCCATGTGCGCAGGTGGATGCAGGGCATTGAAAACTTCCGGCCGATTCAAGGTAATGATAGTCGCGTGACTTTCTTTTTCGACCACGATGAATTGGGTCATCGTCATGCTCCTTTCCAAAATGTCACCGCGCGATAGGCGGAACTAGTCACCCTTATGCCCGCCCATGTAGCCGAACATGTAGCCGGCGACACGGCGCATCTGGATTTCTTCCGTCCCCTCGGTGATGCGATAACGGCGGTGGTGCCGGTAGATGTGCTCAAACGGCTTGTGCCGGGAATAACCCAGGCCGCCATGCACCTGGATTGCGCGGTCGCTTGCCTCGCCGCACATCCGGTTGGCCCAGAAGTTCAGCATGGAAACCTTGTCGCTTTGCGACGCGGCACCGTACTTATCCATCAGGCATGCCGTCTTGTAGAGGAAGGCCCGCACCATCTCACACTGCGTCTGCAATTCGACCAGCGGGAACTGGATGGCCTGGTTGCTGGCCAGCGGCTTGCCAAAGGGTTTGCGCTGCTTGGCGTACTGGATCGACTCATTGATGCAGTACTGGGCGGCCCCAAGGCTGGCAGCCGCCTGGCGGACCCGATTCTCGTTGAAGAAGCGCTGCGCGATGGCCAGGCCTTCGCCTTCCTCGCCGACGATGGCATCGTTGGGCACGCGGACCTGGGTCAGCGTGACCCGCGCGTGGTCGGTGGGCATGACGAAGGTCCACAGGTATTCTTCGATGACAAACCCCGGCGCCGGCTTTGGTTTGAGCGGCACCAGGAATGCAGTGATGCCCTTGGCATCGCCCGCCTTGCCACTGGTGCGCGCGAACACCATGTCGTAGTCGGAAACGTAAACGCCTGAGTTCCAGGTCTTCTCGCCGTCGATGATCCAGTCGCTGCCGTCGCGCCGGGCGGTGGTTTCCATGTGGGTGGCGTCCGAGCCGTGCAGGGTCTCGGTGATGGCCATGGCCAGCGCGGTTTCGTCCCGCAGCAGCGGACCGAGCAATTGCTCCTGCTGCGCCTTGGTGCCGAATTCGATCAGCAGTTGTGCTGGCAACAGCTTGGCCGAGGAAGCGATGGCATGTTCGGAGGCCGCGTCGTTGTGCAGGCCCAGGCCCTTGGCGTTCAGGTGTTCCCGGATGACCGCCATCTCCAGGTTGCTGCCGTCCTTGCCGCCGTAGGCCTTGGGCAAGGCGTAGCGGTAGTAGCCTGCGGTGTCGGCGCGGCGTGACGCTTCGGCCAGCAGCTCCAGCCATTCCCGCTTCGGCAATCCGCCCTTGTCCCAGTCGGTACGCGAATTCTCGCGTCGATGGTCGAAGAAACGGATGTTGTCGTCCTCCTGTTCCAGCGGTTTGATCTCGCGTTCGATGAACGTGTCCATCTCGGCCAGCGTCGCGGTCAGGGCCGTTGGCAGTTCCACTTGCATTTCATTGGGCATGTCGATTCTTCCTTTTCGTTCCACAACTACTCTCTCGTGTCACCTGGCTGGTTCAGAACTTGCCCGGATGCGAGCTGGAGACCCCGCCATCGACGGCGATGGCCTGGCCGTTGACGTAGGAGCCGTCGTCGCTGGCGAGAAATGCCGCCATGGCGGCGATTTCCTCGGGTTGCCCCACCCGCCTCAGCGGATTGAGCCGGCCGAGCTTGTCCGAAGCACCCCTTTCGCGCGCAGCGTCGAACAGGTCCTTCATCCCGTCCGTCTCGATCAGCCCGGGAAGAATGGCATTGACCCGCACATTGGTGCCGGCAAGCTCGCAGGCCGCCGTCTGCGCCAGGCTGTTGACGGCCGCCTTGCTGGCGCTGTAGGCGGCGTCGCCGCCGTTGCCGCGCAGGGAGGCCACCGAGGATGTGATGATGATGGACCCGCCGCCGTGGTTGCGCATGTGCAGGCCGGCGTGCTTGGCGGCGAGAAAAGCGGCCGTGACATTGACGCGATAAGTTTCCTGCCACTGCTCGGCCGTCTGCTTGAACAGGGCGCCGCCAAAGGCGGTTGCGGCGTTGGCGAAGAACACCTCCAGCCCGCCGAATTCGGCGATGCAACGTGCGATCATGGCCTCGACATTGGCTTCGACCGACGCATCGGCGGCGAAGGCCACGGCGCTGCCGCCGGCTTGCCGCACCATGGCCACCGTTTCGGCTACCTTTTCCTCCCGGCGCCCGACCACCAATACTTGCGCGCCTTCGCTGGCGAAGCGCAAGGCACTGGCACGGCCGATGCCGGTCCCCGCGCCGGTGATGATCGCCCGCCGGCCCTTGAGTCGTTCCATTTGCATTCTGTTCTCCTGGATGTGTTGTGCGTTCGAGTCGCGTTTCAGGTGCCGGCGATGGTGCTGCCGCCGTCAGCCGAAAGCAGCACACCCGTGACGTAGCTGCTGTCGGCGGAGGCCAAAAAGGCCGCCACGCCCGCCATTTCTTCCGGTTCGCCGAAGCGCCCGAGAGGCAGGGCCTTGGTCCGCGCCTCAAGCGTGGCCTTGTCGAAAAATCCGATCGAGGCCGGCGTTGCGATCATGCCCGGGGCGATGGCGTTAACCCGAATGCGATGCGGTGCAAGTTCCACCGCCGCTGCGCGCGTCAGGCCAGCCACGCCGGCCTTGAGTGCGCAGTAGGCGGACATGTTTGCCGAGCCGTGGATGGCGGCGGCGGAACTGAGGTTGATGATGGAGCCCGACCCGTGGCGCTTCATCTGCGGCACTGCGGCCTGGATCCCCCAGATGATGCCGTTCAGGCCAATCGAGAACATCTTGGTCATCGAAGCTTCGTCGATTTCCTCGATCGGCTGGTAGCTCGCGGCGACCGCGTTATTGACCAGGATGCTCACCGGGCCACCGAGATCGGCTTCGATCTTCTGCATCGCGGCATGGACGTCGTCGCGCCGGGAGACATCGACAGTGTAGGGATGGACGTTGTAGCCGGCGGCGCGCATTTCCGCCACTCCTTCAGCGATCCGCTTGGGGTTGATATCCAGGCAGGCGACTTGCGCGCCTTCAGCGGCAAAGCGTTCGGCAATCGAACGGCCGATGCCCCGCGCTGCGCCGGTGACCACCGCCACGCTGCCCGCCAATCTTTGAATCACTGCCATAACTTATTTCTCCTTCTGCCATTGAGTTCAGATAACTTC
>JAUSDQ010000002.1 GCA_030650525.1 Sulfuricaulis sp. | reverse complement strand
AGGAATTTGTTCAGCGGCGGCAGCGCGATAGCGCGGTCGCCCATGATCTCGACCGCCGTGACGCCCGCGCCGAAGGTGATCACCGGGCCGAACACCGGGTCGCTGGTCACGCCGATCATCAGTTCGCGCCCGTTCGGCTTGACGATCATCGGCTCGATGGAGATACCGTCCATTTTCGCGTTGGGGCGGTTGTGCTGTACGTTGTCGATGATGTGCTGGTAAGCGGCGCGCACCTCGTGGGCATTGTTCAGGTTGAGCACCACGCCGCCGGCATCGGTCTTGTGCGAGATGTCGGGTGAATTGATTTTCATCGCGACCGGGAAGCCGAGTTGTTGCGCGATCAGCAGTGCCTCGTTGGGCGAATGCGCGACCATGGTGCGCGCCACGGGAATATTGAAGCACGACAACAGTGCTTTGGATTCCATCTCGGTCAGCACCTTGCGATGCTCCTGCATCGCGCCTTCGATGATCAGGCGCGCGCTTTCCACATCCGGCTCGACGTGGTGCGAAAATGGGCCGGGCATCTGCATCAGCAGCTTCTGGTTGCGGTAGTAGGCGGACAGGTGCGAGAACACTTCCACCGCCTGTTCCGGCATGCGGAAATGCGGGCGGCGCGCCTTGGCGAATGCGTCGCGCGCGGCGGCAACCTGCGTTTCGCCCATCCAGCAGGTCAGCAGCGGCTTGCTGTGGGTGTTGGCGAGGTCGATCAGCGCCTGTGCAGACTCGAGTGGTTTGGTCATCGCCTGCGGCGTGAGGATCGCCAGCACGCCGTCCACGTTTTCGTCTTCCAGGCAGGCCTTGACGGCATGGTGGTAGCGATCCGCCTGCGCGTCGCCGATGATATCCACCGGGTTGCCGTGCGGCCAATTCGGCGGCAAATACTGGTTGAGATATTCGATGGTGGTGTCCGACAGCGTGGCGATCGAGAGACCCAGATCGACGGCGCGGTCGGTCGCCATCACACCGGGGCCGCCGCCGTTGGTGACGATCGCGAGGCGGTTGCCGACCGGGCGGAAGCCGCATGACAGCGCCTTCGCGGCGGTGAACAACTGCGTGACGTTTTGCACGCGCACCACACCGACGCGGCTGACCGCCGCATCGAATACGTCGTCCGAGCCGACCAGCGACGCGGTATGTGACATCGCCGCTTTCGAACCCGCCGCATGGCGCCCGACCTTGACCAGGATCACCGGCTTGATGCGGGCGGCGGCGCGCAGCGCGCTCATGAAAATGCGCGCGTTGCGGATGCCTTCGATGTACATCAGGATGCTGTGGGTCTGGGGATCGGACACCAGATAATCGAGTATCTCGCCGAAGTCCACGTCGGTCGAGGAACCCATCGACACCACGCTGGAGTAGCCGACGTCGTTGCTTTTTGCCCAGTCCAGAATCGCGGTGCACAGCGCGCCGGATTGCGACACGAACGCGATGTTGCCGGTGTTCGCGCCGCCCTTGTTGAAGGTGGCGTTCAGGCCGATGGAGGGGCGCATCACGCCCAGACAATTCGGGCCGATCAGGCGGATCTTGTAGCGGTGTGCGGCCTCCAGCAATTGCTTTTCCAGCGCCGCGCCTGCCGGCCCGGTTTCGCCGAACCCGGCAGTGATGATGACCGCCGCCTTCACGCCGTGGATGCCGCATTCTTCGATGATGCCCGGCACGGTCTGCGGCGGTGTGGCGATTACCGCGAGTTCCACCGGCTCGGTGATGTCGGCGATGCGGGCGTAGGCGCGCTTGCCTTGCACCTGGGGATTTTTTGCGTTGACTGGGTATAGCGCGCCCTGAAAGCCGCTTTCCAGCATGTTCTGGAACACGATCTGGCCGACCGAGTCGATCCGGTCGCTGGCGCCGAACACCGCGACTGATTTGGGAGCGAACAGGGTGTTGAGGTAATGCTTGCCCATGACGTTTCTCCTCCGAGGGTAATGTTGGGTATGATAGCACTGTGCCATTGCTGTAGCACAGTTCATGCTATGCCGTAGGCTGGCGGTGAGGCACGAACCCCAGCGTTTGGCGACATCGAGCATGCCTGTCCTGAGCCTGTCGAAGCGGCTGGGGTTCGCGTTGCTTACCTCCAGCCTACAAAACCACTTGATAGCCGACTCAATAATATGCAAACCGCCTACATCAGCCACCCGCTCTGCCTTAAGCACGACATGGGCGCGTACCATCCGGAATCCCCGGCGCGTATCCATGCTATCGAGGATCAGTTGATCGCCTCCGGATTGCTGGATTATTTGCAGCGCCACGATGCGCCGGAGGCGACGCGCGAACAGTTGTTGCGCGTACATGATGCGTGCTATGTCGATGCCATTGAATCAGCGGCACCGCAGCATGGCATCGTGCAACTCGATGGCGATACGGCGATGAACCCGTTCAGCTATCCGGCCGCATTGCGCGCCGCGGGCGCCGTGGTGCTGGGCGTCGATCTGGTGATGACAGGCAAGGCCGAGAATGTCTTTTGCAACATCCGCCCGCCCGGCCACCATGCCGAACGCGCGCGCGCGATGGGTTTTTGCATTTTCAACAACGTTGCGGTCGGTGCGGCGCACGCGCTGGCGCAGCATGGCCTGAAGCGCGTCGCGATCGCGGATTTTGACGTGCATCACGGCAACGGCACGGAAAATATTTTTCACGACGAGCCGCGCGTGATGCTGTGCTCCACTTTCCAGCATCCGTTCTACCCGTATTGCGGCGCCGATAGCGGCAACGAACATATCATCAACGTGCCGCTCGCCGCCGGGTCGGGCGGCGAGGAATTTCGCGACGCGGTTACACGGCACTGGCTGCCCGCGCTGGAGCGTTTCCAGCCCGAGTTACTGCTGATCTCGGCGGGGTTCGACGCGCACCGAGACGATGACATGGCCATGCTCAGGCTGGCCGAAGCCGATTACGCGTGGGTGACGGAGGAGTTAAAGCAGGTCGCTGAAAAATACGCGCATGGCCGTATCGTATCGGCTCTGGAAGGCGGCTATGAATTGCCCGCACTGGGACGGAGCGTGCTGGCGCATATCAAGAGTCTCATTCAGTAGATTTCATATCTCTCTGGGGGATGGGGAAAAACCGCGTTATATTTTAATTGGCCAGAAAATTGAGTAATTCTTCTAGCTGTTTGCTTTATCAGCGATTATTGTACTTCAGTACAATAGATTTTCTTGCTGGTACTGCTAGAATCGCATCAAGCTGTTAATTGTAAATTATTATCAAGCTACTAATTAATATAACAAATTCAATCAGGAGCTAGCCATGGCCGAAATCAAAGCAACCAATGTAAAAGGGAAAGTCACCGCCACCAATGCCAAGTGTGAGGTGCGCCAGATCAATGAAGGCGACAAGATTCAACCGGGCGAGGTTGTCAAGACAGCCGATGGCGCGGTTGTTCAACTGCAAGCAGAGGATGGTAGTGTTAAAAATGTCGATGGAAAACAAACAGTAACCCTTGATGCAGAGGTTCTTGCTACTGGGGATGTCATGGATAGCGCTATTCAGTCTACCGGGGGCGAGATCGATAGCATTATCGGTGCAATCAGTAGTGGCAATAGTTTGGATAGCCTTCTTCAGGAGACAGCTGCCGGCCTGACCAGCGGCAGTAACACAGGTAGCACCAGTTCGGATGGCGGTAACGGTTTTGTGATGCTGGCGGATGTTGTAGATACCGCCGCCGCAGAAGCTGCTGCCAAGGCCGTTGCGCAGGCTGCTGCCCAAGCCGCCGCCCAGGCCGCTGCCGCAGAAGCCGCTGCTGCCCAGGCCGCTGCCGCCCAGGCTGCTGCCCAAGCCGCCGCTCAAGCCGCTGCTCAGACTGCCGCCCAGGCCGCTGCGGCTCAAGCCGCTGCCGAAGCTGCTGCTGCGGCCCAAGCCGCCGCTGATGCTCAAGCTGCTTTGGATGCTGCTGCCGCTCAAGCCGTGTTGGATGCCACTATTGCCCAAGCTGTCGCCGATGCTGCCGCCGCCCAAGCTTCTGCGGCCGCTGCCGAAGCTTCTGCCGCTAAAGCTCAAGCGACTGCGGATGCCGCCACCGCTATTCAGGCTACCGCCGAAGCTGCCACCTTGGCTGCTGACTGGGCTGCTGCACATGCCGATGCAAATGCTGCGGCTCAAGCCGCAGCCGACACTGCCGCTGCTGTAGCTGCCGCTGCGGAAGCTGCCGCTATCAAGGCTGCTGCCGATGCCAAGGCTGCTGCGGATGCCGCTGCCGTCGAAGCCGCTCAGGCTGCTCAGGCTGCTATCGCAGCACAAGCTGCTGCTGATGCCGCCGCCACCGCTATTATTCAAGCCGCCGCTCAAGCTGCTGCTAAAGTTGCCGCTGATGCTGCTGTCCAGGCTGCCGCCGATGCTGCTGCTGCGGCTCAAATAGCTGCCGCTGCCGCCGCCGCGCAAGCCGCCGCCGAGGCTGCTGCTCTACAGGCTGCTGCTGAAGCACAAGCAGCAGCGGATGCCGCCGCCGCTCACGTAGCGGCACTAACCATTTCGGTTGATGCCATCACCGATGACAATGTAGTCAATGCCGCTGAAGCGGGCGGCGACGTTGCCGTCACGGGCACCGTGAGTGGTGCTGCCGCAGGTGATGTCGTCACTCTTACCGTTAACGGTGCGACTGTTGGCACAGGCACGGTTAATACGGACGGCAAGACATATAGTATCGATGTCAAGGGTAGTGATCTGGCAGGGGATACGAATGTTGTGGCTAGCATTACTGATACCTTGGCGGGTCATACCGCGACTAAAACCTCAACCCAGAGCTACGCGGTCGACACCGCGGCGGAAGCCGACATTACGGTTGACGCTATCGCTGGCGATGACATCGTCAATGCCGCCGAAGCGGGCGGCGACGTTGCCGTTACCGGCACGGTGGACGGTGATGTCAAGGCAGGTGACACCGTGACCCTCACCGTCGACGGCGAGGCCGTTGGCGAAGGCACGGTTAACGAGGACGGCAAAACCTACAGCATCAATGTTCCGGGCGCGGCTCTTGTGGGTAGCACCAGCATTGACGCCAGCGTCACCGCGACCGATATCAACGGCAACACCTTCACGGCTACCGCCGGTCGCGACTACGCGGTCGACACCGTAGCGGAAGCCGACATCACGGTTGATGTCATTGCTGGCGATGACATCGTCAACGCCGCCGAAGCGGACAGCACCGTTGCGGTCACCGGCTCTGTTGGGGGCGACGCCAAAGCGGGCGACACCGTCACGCTCACCGTGGGCAAAGACACCTACACCGGCCAGGTTGCCGCAGACGGCACCTACAGCATCGATGTTCCGGGTTCGGTTCTTGCGGCCAACGCGAACATTGGCGCCAGCGTCGATGTGACCGACATCAACGGCAACACCTTCACGGCCACCGCCGGTCGCGACTACGCAGTCGACACCGTAGCGGAAGCCGACATTACGGTCGACCCCATCACCGCCGACAACGTGGTCAACGCCGCCGAAGCGGGCAATGACGTGGCCGTCACCGGCACAGTGACCGGCGACGCCAAAGCGGGCGACACCGTCACCCTCAAAGTGGGCGACAACCAGTACACCGGCACGGTTGCCGCGAACGGCACCTACAGCATCAGCGTACCGGGCTCGGCACTTGCGGCCAACGCGAGCGTGGGCGCCAGCGTCACCGCGACCGACGCGGCGGGCAACAGCGCGACCGCGACCGCCGCCCAGAACTACGCGGTGGACACCGCGGCGAACGCCAGCATCACGGTCGACCCCATCACCGCCGACAACGTGGTCAACGCCGCCGAAGCGGGCAATGACGTGGCCGTCACCGGCACAGTGACCGGCGACGCCAAAGCGGGCGACACCGTCACCCTCAAAGTGGGCGACAACCA
>JAUSDQ010000344.1 GCA_030650525.1 Sulfuricaulis sp. | reverse complement strand
AAAGGCATCTATCTGTATCCCCTTGTTCGGCACTGGCGAGAAATTCTCACCCGAGAGGCCGCGGCGCGGTGAAGCGCGAGCAGGCCCTGGCCATCCTGGATCTGCCGCGTGAGCGTGCACAGGCCGCGATTGTGGCGCTGTGGGAAAAAGCCGAACGCTGGGAGCGCCTCGAGGCCAGTTCCAAGGACACGAGCGTGGCCCCCACGACGCCCTCGGGCATGACCCCGGTGTACTTGAAACCGAGTCCGAGCCGGCGCTGCAAGAAGCCGGGCCGAAAACCCGGCCACGCCGGGGCGTGTCGTGCGCCTCCGCAGCGCATCGACAGCACGTGCGAACACCGGCTCAAGACTTGTCCTCACTGTGGCACGGCCGTGGACCAGCCGATCCGAGAGCACACGCGGATCATCGAAGACATCCCGAAGGTCACGCCGCTCGTTACCGCCCACACCATCCACGGCTACTGGTGTAGCCACTGCAAGACGATCGTTGCCCCGAAGCTCACCGCCGCCTTGCCGCGCTCGCGCCTGGGACTGCGCGTTGTGGTCTATAGCGCCTGGCTGCATTATCTGGTGGGTGTCAGTGTGGGCAATTGCGTGAAAACTGCCGCGGTATCGCTGGGATTTCCAGTCAGCCCGGGCGGACTGACCCTCGCGTGGAAGAACCTCGCCACACTTCTCGAAGGCCAGTATGACGCGATTGGGGAAAAGATTCGCCATAGCGCCGTGCTGCATGCCGATGAGACCGGCTGGCGCATCAATGGGGTGACCTTCTGGTTGTGGGCCTTCGCCACCCGCCAACATTGCTACTACCTGATCGATCGCCGCCGCGGTGCCGCGGTGGTCAAGCAAGTGCTCGGCACACTGTTTCCAGGCATCCTCATCACCGACTTCTGGGGCGCTTACAACGCCATCGAGGCGCTGGCCAAACAACGCTGCTACTTTCACCTGTTCACCGAGCTCATCAAAGTCGATAAGCTCAACGCCTCGGCCACATGGAAGCGATTCCGAAAAAAACTCTCCCGCTTGCTCAAGGATGCGGTGCGCCTGGGAGATCAGCGGCAAATCCGTTCGCCACCCGTCTACGCACGGCGCAGGGCAAAACTTCATATGCGCCTCGACCAACTCATCGCCGCCACCTTTGACGATGCCGATGCTAAACGCCTCATCAAGCGCTTGCGTCGTCACCGGCACGAGATGCTTACTTTCCTCGATCATAAGGAGGTCAGCCCGTACAACAATCATGCCGAGCAACAGATGCGCACCGCCGTGCACACGCGCAAAGTCAGCCAACAAAACCGCTCATTGCAAGGAGCAAAAACCCACGCCATCTTCCTGAGCCTGTTTCGTTCGGCCCAGCTCCAAGGACTCAATCCTGTCGAATACGTGTTGCAACTGGCTAGATCTACCCTTGCCGGCGAATCCACTGATATCATCGCGCCTGAGCAAATCAAGAAAGCCGCCTGATCGTTTCAGACGGCTAAAGTGACACCAAGTCTCAAGCAGGGCCCGGTGGGTTTTCGCCTGGCGCCAAGGCTCCAAATCTTACACCGCACCGAGGTCAGGACCCGATTCGGACCGCCCACCAGGGATCGCAGGGACACCGTACTCCAATACCACGCCCGCGCCGCACTCATATCCCGACTCTTCCGCTCAACAATCGTGCCATATGCGCCATGTTGACCTACCGCAAAGAAATCGACAAAAGGCACGTGCAACATGCCCCGGGCGTTTGCCTGCTCAAGGAAGGCTACGTTGAGATCGCCAGGGATATCGTGGCCTACATTCTTGCCGCCGGATGCAACGCGCACCGCGCCTATGGCACCGCCAGCTTGGATCCCGAGCGGATTACCTGCAGCATTTTCGCCATGCACATC
>JAUSDQ010000339.1 GCA_030650525.1 Sulfuricaulis sp. | reverse complement strand
CATGTGCGCGCACGCTTCATCGACGTTCCCTTTCACTGAGGAGTCCAGAACCATGAAATACCCTATACCAACGCTTCGTAACGTGCCAATAATACGGAAAGTGACCCACACGAATCCGCGTTGAGCCTTAAAAACAAATGCTTAACAACTATGATCGCCCTCACCCCGACCCTCTCCCGTGGGGAGAGGGAGTTTTTCAGCAACCTGCTAGAGCAGGTAATCACTGCCCGCTGTGGTCGCCACTACTGGCAAAGCTGTGCCATAGCTGTCACGCCCTCTTGTGTCTGATCCGGAAAACGACAAAACACAGGGAGCTACGGAATGATAACGATAGGAAAGCTCACCGTCTGTCCATTCGACGTTACTTCCACCAATCCAGGCCCTAGTGGCGCCCCGGTAGGTACAAAGAAAAGGAACAGGGACGGATCGAGCGCCTGAACCAGCTGCGTCAAGACTCCGCTGACCTTCACAACCAGGGAACCCGCGGAAAAACCCGAGCCAAAGACGAAGACGATGCTGCCCCTCTTAGCTTGTCCGGGCCAAATGCCGGTTATCTTCAAGCCGCTTAACGGCACGCCAAATGAAGTGCTGCTCGCGGCCTGGCCGGCCGGTGTCGTGACGCTGATCGGCCCGGATAAATTATCCGCCGGTAATACAACAATCAGCAGTGTCTCATCCATCACCTGAACGAGAGGCGCTGATATGCCGCCGATACTAACCTCGGTCATATTTGCAACAAATCCACTGCCGAAAACAAAGACAAAGCTGTTCTGTGCACTGTTCCCTGGCCAGAATCCATTGACCGAGGGCGGCGCCAGCACAAGCCCCTGACAGAGATCGCCGATGCCGTCACCGTTGCTGTCCAGCTGATTGGCGTTGGCAATAAACACGCAATTGTCATCTGCATCCAGCACGCCATCGAGGTCGCGATTGATGCCGATACGAGCACCAGAGCCGGGCGGCACACAACTATAAGTCAGCTCCTGCCCTGCCGTTGCCGCAAATAAACGCAAACCGCTGTCAGTCAATAGCGCCTCGGCGGCCTTATCGCTGCGAAACTGGCCGTCCGCCTGACGCACCCAACCGCGCGGCTTTCCGGCAATCGTCCCTTTCACGACGACATCACACTCACCCTGTGCCGCGCGCGCAATCAGTAAATCAATGCGCGCTGTGGCCACCGCTGAATTACCCATATTAAGCGTAATCTGTTGCCCGACAATGGGCGCCAGATTGCTATCGAAGGCGAACATGAACTGCTCCACCTGGCGGCGCTGGGTATCGCCACCCGGAAAATTGAACACTAATGCCCGATGGAAGCGGAACAGTGTGTCCACGCTGCCGTCGTGCAGAAAGCCAAACCCCCGGATCTGCGGGCCCATGTCATTATTATTTCCGGGAAGGAAAAACGGAACTGCCGGCATGCCGAACATGCCCGCCTTTTGATACAAATTGCGCAGGTGCGGTATCTTGAGATGCTGTGGTTCCGCCTCGAAGCTTGAGCGTCCATCGGAACCGAAAAAGCCCTGGCTGGGATTAAGTACGTGGCAACCATTACACGTCAAGGTGTCGCTGATCACGTTGAAATAAAAATCCCTGCCCGCCTGCTGATCGACCGTCAACGAATTATCCAGCTTGCGAATCGGATTCGGAGGATAGGCGACCTGAAGGATAAAATCGGCAAACGCCTGCATCTGCGCGTCGGTCAACGGGCCTTCACGCCCCAGCAAACCTTCGAAGGCGGGATTGAATTTCTTGAACGCCGCCACTTCATCGAACGTCCCGCTGTCCGGCTGCGCGCTGGGTGCGTCATTGCCGCCGGTACGATCTCCTCGCCAGTGCATGGGTCCATGATTGGCCATACCGCGAAGACTTTGCGTCGTCATGGGGCCTTTCATGGGATGAAAATCGGGATTGCCGATGGGGCCAATGGTGAACGGACCCGGATTGTTCAAGACGCTCCCTAAAGGATCCCCCAGATCCCAGGCCAAACTGTCCAGGTCACCGTCCACGTGGCAGCTTCCACACGCCGCTTCGCCGTTGCTCGAAGTCAGGTTAGCGTCATATAGAAATCGCCGGCCATTGATAACCGACACCGGTTCAGGATTCGGCATTACCGTATGGCCGATCTCGCTGCGCGTCTTTGTATCGACGATCGAAATACCGTTGTCAAAACGGGTAAGCACGTAAAGCAGGTTACGCAATGGATCGACCACCAGGCCTTCGGGTCCGCCACCCGTTACCGTCAGATGATCGGCCGCATTCGGAGTGAAAGTATTGCTTTCAAGCTGCGTTGTATCGATGAAGCCGACTTTGTCCGATCCCTTGGCAACCAGAAAAAGTGTTTTTCCATCCACACTGATGGCCACTCCACGAGGTAATGCCAGGCTTTTTTCCTTGGTGCCCGCCGGTGCCGGACTGATGCTGTAATTGATATGCTTGTTGAGGTGCCGCGGTGTGACGACTCCCGTGCCGGGATCGACCACGGTTATACGCGATTCATGTTGATGCCCCTGCACCGTGCTGACAATACTTCCAAGTGGACGCGATCCCTCAAACCTCACTTCGTTGCGCGCCGCGGTATTCGACACGTAAAGCTTGCCGCTAATCGGATTGACGGCCATGCCGAAGTGGATCGTTCCTACGCCCGGGAAAGCCTTCACTTGAATCGGCGGATTGCCGGCGGCATCGATGGCGAACACGTCCTGATCGGGCAGCGTAAATCTGATCTGGGTGTCCCAACTGCGGCCAAGCTCATCCAGCCAGTGGCTGCCGTCAAACCTTACTATCAATCCAGTCTCGGGTTGAGTGACGCCATCGATATTGGCGTTCGGCACCGGCAGTCCACCCGCGGCCTGTCCGCCGTTCGGCACAATACCTTCGCTAAGCGTGGTCGTCCGGTTCCCGGAATGAAACACGGCGGCATACACGGTATTTCCATCCGGACTGACAGCAAGCGCCCGCGGCGTGTCACCGAAAAGTTGCACGATTGTCAAAGGCGTGCCGCCCAGCGAGGCGCCCGGATTGGCGGCATCGAATACCCAGACGTCGGCCCGCCCGATACCCGGCGTTGTTATTTCCCCGGGGTTGGCCGCGCTGGTGTACGGGCCGTTCTGGCTGCGATGCGCCGTGGTGATAAAGGCACGACCGCGGTTGGGGCCGGCGAACACGATGTCACGCGGTTCGTCCCCGACCAAAAGCGTGCGCACCACGCGCGGTGGATTGACGCCAACATTGACGATGCTTATGGAGTCTGAAAGATGATTGACCACCCAGACTTCGTTGCCGCGTACTGCCAGCGCGACCGGCTCCAAACCGACGGGTACAGATCCTACATGGATGAGTTTTTGCGTGCTGATGGCAAATATTTCGAGGCGATTGTCCGGGGTATTCACGGCAAACAATCGATTACCGTCCGTCGAGATTGCGAGTGGGCGAACCTGACCAGATTCAAAATTTACAAATGGCGTGGCGCCCTGGACTGACGGTGTAAAGCTTGCGAACAGCGCAAAAAGATAAACAAAGCTTCGACCGATGACCGATCCCCATTGCCTTTTAGCGGCCATGATTTTTTTGTACCTTTTTTGTAGATCAAGCTTCTAAATGATCGGTAATTTCTGCAGCGCGATCAGTCATGCAAAAAACACCTGTGCGGCAATTACGGAGCCGTGAAAAAAACAGGCGTTACTGAAATTGTTCCGGCCAGATTCACGAACGGATAGAACACGCGCGGGCCTTGGATTACGTTGTGGAAGTAGTTCATAAAGCGGGCTGAAATCATTGTCTCCCCGGCTACAAACTTATACACGCGGGTCTGAGAAAGGATATAGGCAGGGCCCGAACTTCAGACCCTGCCTACCCCTATTACTTCATGCCATACATCACTAACTTTTGACTGCTACAAGTCCATCATGACGATGGTAAGGCCGCGATTAATGACGCTCCTTCACACCGCTCTTGATCTTGATGTGGACCTTGTCGCTGCCGACCGGCTTGTCGGTGCACTTCAGGTGGTCATTCACCTTCGCGTCGCCCTTGCCTCTTGAACGGTGCGACTTGAGCTTGCACACCGCTGTGGCGCCGGCTGTGTTGGTGCTGGCCTCGTAGCTGGCCGTTGTCGTCGGGCAAATCTTGATTTCCTTGCCGTTCGAGTTGGCCTTGATGATGTTGCCAGTGACCACAACCTTCAGATGCCCCTTCTTGCCCATGACTGTAACCTGCTTCATCGGATACAGGTCGGTGCAGGCATTTGAACCCGGGGTGTTCGTCGGGGTGGCCGTGTACGTCGGGGTGAAGGTCGACGTTGCCGTACGCGTCGGTGTGACCGTCGCTGTATTCGTCATCGTCGCCGTGTACGTCGCTGTGGACGTTGACGTACGCGTCGGTGTTGACGTTGCCGTGTACGTCGGGGTCGGCGACGTGCCAACTACCGGCGTGAACGTCGGTGTGAACGTCGCGGTGTTGGTGACCGTGCTGGTAGCCGTCGCCGTGTACGTCGCACTGTTGGTGGCCGTAGGAGTCGCCGTCGCTGTCGCCGTGAACGTCGTTGTGGCTGTCGGCGTTGACGTCGCCGTCGGCGTGAACGTCGCAGTCGGGCTCGGCGCGGAGATTGCCGCCGTTACCGTTCCGGGCGCACCGTCTCCAGGCGTCTTGCCGTCGTTCGGGATGTAGGTGAATGTATCAATCCCGACGAAGCCAACGTCCGCTCTGTAGGTACCCGAGGAACAGTTGCTGGTGACAGTGGCCACGCCATTGGCTGCCGGCGTACCGATACGGCAGGTAACCGGGTCACCATCGACATCCGCCACAGCCGGCGTCCAACTCAGCACCACGTCATAGAGACCGCTGATGCTGACGTTGGCTGCAGTGGGCAGATTGTTGGGTATAATTCCAGGCTTTACCGTGCCACGCAAGAAGGTCTGGAACTTCACGCCCAAGAACCCACCACTCGGCACCACTTGACTGTGGTGCATACTCCAGGCACCACCGTCAACGTTGACCACCGCATAATTTGTAGTAAAGTTTCCTGCCACCTGCTCGGGTGTGCAGGCCGGTAGGCTACATCCCGCAGCGGAGCCCATCGGGATTATGTTGCCATTCCACGCCACGTGGAACACCTTGAGCTCGCTCTTGCCGGTACAGGCTGCGCCCGCACAGGCCACATCGTCAAACAAGTTGGTGTCGCCACCGGGGACGCTATAGAAGGTACCCATATTGCCGAAAAACAACCACGCGTTAGTCATCTCACCTGGCGTGAGGATAGCGGCACTCGGGCCGGTTTCCTGTCCACCGGATGCCTGACTTTTACCAACAACGATACCTCCGTCCGTGCCCGGGCCGTAATCGGTCCAGACCACAAAGCCGGGTGCTACCTCCATGCCGAAGCATGAGCCCGTTGGACACGGTACATTCGGAAATGACCCTACACCTTGGGTAATGCCGAGTATCGTGGTGGGGGCCAAAGGGGCAGCAGCGGCTGTCATCGACATGGCAGCCACGGCGGCGGCCGATGCGATTGTTAGCAGTAACTTATTACTCATCTGATAATCCTCCATTCAATAGGTCCATCTGTTTAGTGGTTACAAGAAAGTGATTAAAGAACATATCTGCTTAACTCCTCCCCATGCAGATCAGCGAGCTGTCATACCAGGCCTGTTGAAACTGCTACCGCGGCCTTCGGCCGAGTTGCCGGAGAACCCCCCGCCTCGCTACTCCGAGAACGAGAAGTCTCCAGCCCCTTGGTCGATACATTCAACCGATGATCTCTGCATCTCCTCTTTGTACTACTGAAAAACACAACAACTTACCGATACATCTTCCGAGAATGACGTTGCGTATATTACGACGCGCGATTCACGCCGCTCTTGATCTTGATGTGCACCTTGTCGCTGCCGACCGGCTTGTCGGTGCACTTCAGATGGTCGTTCACCTTCACGCTGCCTGTGCCTCTGGAAGTGGTTGCCCTGATCTTGCAAACCACACTGGCGCCGGAAGTGCTGGTGGTGGCGTTATAGCTGGTCGCTGACGTCGGGCAAATCTTGATTTCCTTGCCGTTCGTGCTGGACGAAATGATATTGCCAGTGACCATCACCTTCAGAGTCCCCTTCCTGCCCGTGAACGTCACCTGCTTGATCGGATACTGATCGGTGCAGGCATTCGGGCCCGGGGTGTTCGTCGGGGTGGCCGTGTACGTTGCCGTACGCGTTGGCGTATACGTCGCCGTAAACATCGGCGTGAACGTCGCCGTTACAGTCGCCGTGGCCGTGGCCGTATTGGTCGCGGTACGCGTCGGTGTGTACGTGGCTGTCGCCAGTGGCGTAAACGTCGCGGTATGCAGCGGCGTGAACGTCGCCGTTACAGTCGCCGTGGCCGTGGCCGTATTGGTCGCGGTACGTGTCGGCGTGTACGTCGCCGTTGGCGTATGCGTGGCCGTATACGTCGGGGTCACGGTGTTGACTACCGGCGTGAACGTCGGCGTGTGGGTCGCGGTGACCGTGGCCGTCGCCGTGTTCGTCGCGGTCGACGTGGCCGTGGCGGTGGCCGTGGCGGTGGCAGTAGCCGTGTTCGTCGCGGTACGCGTTGGCGTGAACGTCGCGGTGATCGTTGGCGTGAAAGTAGCCGAGATCGTTGCCGTGGCGGTTGCCGTACTCGTTGCCGTTGCCGTGGCCGTGGCCGTGTTAGTCGCAGTCAGCGTCGGCGTGTTCGTCGCCGTCGCCGTGGCCGTGGCCGTGTTAGTCGGTGTCGGGCTCGGGCTCGGCGCGGTGATGGCCGCCGTTACCGTGCCTGGCGCGCTGTCCAACAGGCTGTCGTTCGCGATATAGGTGAAGGTATCGATTCCGACGAAGCCCACATTTGCCCGGTACGTGCCGGACGTGCAGTTGCTGTCGACGGTTGCCAAGCCTGAGAGCGGCGGCGTGCCGATACGGCAGGTCGGCATAACGGGGCCGTCCGGATCAGTGACTGATGGAGTCCAATTGAGCGTAACACCATACAGGCCGCTGACACTCGCATTGCTCGCGGTCGGGGCCATGTTTATCGGCGGAGCAAGCGTTACCGTACCGCGGATAACTGTCTGGAACTTCACGCCCAAGAACCCGCCACTCGGCACTACTTGGCTGTGGGTCATGCTCCAGGTGCCGCCCGTAGTGTTATTCACCGTATAATTTGAAGTAAAGATTCCCGCCAACTGATCGGGTGTGCAGGCCGGCAGGGTGCAAGGCGTCGAGCTGCCCATCGGAATTATATTGGCGTTCCACGCCACGTTGAACTGCTTCAGCTCGCTCTTGCCGACGCAGGTCGCGCCCGCGCAGTTCGCATCGTCAAACACGTTGGTGTCGCCACCGGGAACCGTGTAGAACGTGCCGTAGTTGCCGAAGAACAACCAGGCATTACTCAACTCGCCGGGGGTGGTGTTGGCGGAACTCGGGGCCAGCTCTTGGCCGCCGGATACCTGACTTTT
>JAUSDQ010000332.1 GCA_030650525.1 Sulfuricaulis sp. | reverse complement strand
CGTCGAGCACGAGCAGATCGGCATCGAGGATTGAGCGTAGTCGCGTTTGACGCAGCGCTGGCGCACTCAGTGCGTAGCGCATGAAGAACTCGTCGGTCTCGATGCGGCCGCCGGTGCGAAGATGCCAGAACTTAGCCGGTTTGAAATTGCTGAGGGATTTTGACGGGCGCATGGTTTGCGCGAGCAGCCGGCCGGTGAACTGAGCGGTACTTCAGATCTCGATCTGATCCTTCGATCGATAGCTTTTGCCCTCGATGCGCACGGTCTCGGCGTGGTGCAGTAGGCGGTCCAGCAAGGCCGAGGTGAGGACGGCGTCGTTGTTGAAGATGCTGGCCCACTGCTTGTATACGCGATTGGTAGTGATCACCGTGGCACTGCGCTCGTAGCGGTGGCTGATGATCTGGAACAAGCAGTCGGCGCCGAACTTGTCGATGGGCAGGTAGCCGAGTTCGTCGATGCAGAGGACCGCAGGTTTGATGTATTGATGCAAGGCGCGTTTGATGCTGCCGCTGGCGTGCGCGACGCTCAAGGTATTGATGATTTCGATGGCGCCGGTAAACAGCACAGACTGGCCACGCAGGCACACGGCATGGCCCAGCGCGGTCATGAGATGGCTCTTGCCCAGCCCGGTGCCGGAGATGAACACGACGTTGGCGCGCTGTTTGACGAAGTCCAGGTGAAAGATGTTCTGGATGAGCAGCCGGTTGATCTTGGTGGGCCAGTTCCAGTCGAACTGATCAAGAGTCTTGAGCACGGGGAAGCGAGCCAGCTTGATGCACCGCTTCACGCGACGATCTTCGCGCGCGGCGGCCTCGCCGCTCAGCATCTCCGAGAGGTAGTTCAGGTGCGACCAGTGCTTGTCGGCAGCGGTCTGCGCCAATGCCTGATGGTTCTCGAGCATGAACGGCAGTTGCAACGCGCTGAGATGCGCACGCAGTGCATCGGTATTGGCTTGGTCAGGGCGTGTTTTCATCATCGGCTCCTGGGTCGCGGTCGTAGAGGGACAGATCGGGTTCGGGCAATTCCAGTTCGAGCAGGTCGGCACGCCGCGTGAGCTGCAGGGCGGCCGGTTCGGGGCCGATGCGCCGGCGTGCGGCCAGAATATTGGCGATGTAATCGGCGCTGAAGGCCTGCAACTCCAGTCCGTCGTCGAGGGCGCGGGCGACGGCCTCTTTGCCGTGCAGCTCGGCCAGGGCGAGGATCTTGCGCAGATGCATGCGGGCATTAACACGGTTGGCCTCGAGTCCCTCGCGGTAGGCCTGGGCACGGGGCGAGAGCGCCAGGAAGTGCGCCAACAGACGTTGCTCGCGTGCGCTTTTGCGTTGCACCAGGAGTTGCTGCGCGTGCTCGGGGTCTTCGATGTCCTGGTGCCGATCCATGCTGCGCGGATGACGCGCGATGAGTTGGTCGGCGTCATAAATGCACACGCGATCGGCATAGGCCTTGAGCGTCAGGCGCTGACCCGCGTAGCGCGCAGGCACCGAGTAATGGTTGGAATCGAGCGGGACGCGAAACCGATTAGTGGCGCGCACCGTGCACACGCGCGCGAGGTCAAAGCCCGCGGGGTTGAGCCGCTTCAGATGAGCGCGTTCTTCTTCAAAGTGATCAATCGGGCGCTGATGAGTTGCCTCGTGCATGCGCACATTAGCCACCGTGTCCGCCCACAGCGTGGCCGCGGGCTGCATCGCGGCGAAGTCAGCCAATTCGAGACCGGCCAGGAAATTCTTTTTAACGTAGCCCACTGCATTCTCAACCCGACCCTTCTCGTTGCCGCTGCGCGCGTTGCAGGGACTGATCTCGAAGCCCCAATGGCGGGAGAAGTCCAGGTACTTCGGATTGAACACCGGGGCGGCGCCGACCAGGCGCTGCAATACCGCAGACTTAAGGTTGTCGACCATGACCCGACTCGGGACGCCGCCAAACGCAGTGAACGCGTTCTCATGGCAGGCCAGAAAGAACTCCATCGTCTGCGAGACCGTGAACTCCAGATACAGGCGCCGGCTGTAGCACAACACCATCAGGAAGAAGCTCAAGCGTCGGCGCGTGGAGCCCACGGCGATGGTTCCGTATTCTCCCCAGTCGACTTGGGCGCATTCGCCTGCGGCGAAGTCGAGCGTGAGAAACGCCTCGGGGTGACGCGGCCGAATGCGGTGCACGTAATCTTTGACGATGGTGACGCCACCGGCGTAGCCTGCCTCACGCAGTCGCTGGAAGATCTGCTGCGCGCTGTACGGGTGAGTATCGAGCCAGCGCACGATCTGACCCCGGTACGCATCGAGCTTGCTCACGCGCGGCACGCCCGCGCGCGGGTGGAACTGCTCCACGCTGGCCCATTTGGCTACCGTGCGCGGGTCCAGCGCGAGCGTCCGCGCGGTCTGCGCCACGGTGAGCCCCTGGCGACCCAGGTGGTCGCGGATCTGGCAGAAGGTCTCATAGTTGAGCACGGCGATGCCTCATCTGATCGAGTCGTTGAGCCAGGTTCACCGGGCCGTCACTCGAATTTCGCATCTGTGCCTGTGCGGGCACACGCGATGGCGTTCCTGGAAATGCAAGCACCTGGTAGAGCGGTGCCTGATAGGCGATGAGTTCGATATTGACGAGTTGCGCTCGCGCCGCGACCAGCTCCTCGCGACTCAGGTGCAGCCGCCTCGTGAGCGTGGACTCGCCGTAGTAGCTCAAGCCTTGCGCGTCGGCGACGGTGACGAGAAACAGATAAAGCGCCGCGGCGCGCGCCTCGCAGCGGTCGATGAAGTGCCGCTGCACGAGTGCTTGGTCAACCCAACTGAACTGCTCGGGCACCTGGCGTAGCCGCTCGGGGCGCAGCACTCGCTTGACTGTCTTCATCGCGGCTCCGGTTGATGACCTCGTGCCCCAGTAGTACAAGGCGCCGGGTGGTGGCCGCTATGTCCTCTTGTATCGTCACCTCGATCAGATGCGCGATCAGCCCCGCCAGCACTGGCGATGGAGCGTTCAAGAGATCTTGTAACGCCGTCGGACTGGGGGTCACAGCGATCTCACCACGAATTGGACATTCTTCAATCGTATCCGTGACTTGCGTGATCAAGGGATCTTGTAACGCAGGCGGCCTGCGGGGCAGGCCGCGGCCATAACCGGGATGCGCGGCGCGCCAGGCCCGCACGCGCGCGACATGCACCGGGTCACGAAAGTACCCACTGTTCTGAGGTTGGGCCAACCAAGCGGCCTGACTGGAGGCCTTGCTCGCGCCACGGCAATGCGTGGCTGCGCAAAAGCGTTGACGCTCGCGGTTGCGGTGATCGAGATCAAAAAAGCTACCGCAACACAAACACTTACGCTGTCCCGGCTGCGCCATGACTGCTCCTCGACAGGGTCGAAGAAGGCAGCCCCATCGGCTGCGCGCACGCCCTCAGGCGTAGTTTGAAGAAGACGGAAATCGACGCGAAGAAGACGCGTCAGAGACGATGATTGGAAGAAAACGGATGCGGAAGAAAACGCACGTTCATACCGGCTGGATCAAGACAGATTCGACTCGGCGGCCACAGCCGATGCCAAGCGCTTGGGCGAGGCGATTCGGGGGCACTGGGGGATCGAGAACAGCATGCACTGGGTGCTTGATGTGGCCTTTGGGGAGGATCAGTGCCGCGCGCGGGTAAAGAACGCGGCGCAAAACTTCGCGATCCTACGGCGCATCGTGAACAATCTGCTGCGCGCCGACCCGACCACCAGGGTGGGTGCCAAGACTAAGCGACTTAAAGCCGGCGCAGACGATCGCTACCGCGCTCATGTTCTCGAATTGGTGGCTCTGCGATGATGTT
>JAUSDQ010000331.1 GCA_030650525.1 Sulfuricaulis sp. | reverse complement strand
TGGCGATGTACTCGGCGCTGAAGGCCTGCAGCTCCAGCCCGTCGTCGAGCGCGCGGGCGACGGCCTCTTTGCCGTGCAGTTCGGCCAAGGCAAGGATTTTGCGCAGGTGCACACGTGCATTCACGCGTTTGGCCTCGAGTCCCTCGCGGTAGGCCTGGGCGCGGGGCGACAGCGCGAGGAAATGAACCAGCAGACGCTGCTCGCGTGCGCTCTTGCGCTGCACCAAGAGCTGCTGCGCGTGTTCGGGCTCTTCGATGTCCTTGCGCCGATCCATGCTGCGCGGATGTCGCCAGAGGAGTTGGTCGGCGTCATAGATGCACACGCGATCGGCATAGGCCTTGAGCGTCAAGCGCTGACCCGCATAGCGCGGGGGCACCGAGTAGTGGTTGGTGTCCAGCGGCACCCGAAACTGCTTTGAAGCACGCACCGTAACCACACGTGCTAAATCGAAGCCTGCGGGATTGAGCGGCCTCAGATGAGCGCGTTCCTCTTCAAAGCGATCAATCGGGCGCTGATGGGTCGCACCGTGAATGCGCACGTTGGCTACCGTGTCTACCCAAAGCGTGGCCGCGGGTTGCATCGCGGCGAAGTCAGCCAACTCGAGGCCGGCCAGGAAATTCTTTTTAACGTAGCCGACCCCATTCTCGACCCGCCCCTTCTCATTGCCGCTGCGCACGTTGCAGGCGGTGATCTCGAAGCCCCAATGCCGAGAGAAGTCCAGGTACTTCGGATTGAACACCGGGGTGGCGCCGACCAGGCGCTGCAACACCGCCGAGCGGAGGTTATCGACCATGATCCGGGCAGGCACGCCCGCAAAGGCCGCGAATGCGTTCTCATGGCAGGCCAGGAAGAACTCCATCGTCTGCGAGACAGTGAACTCCAGATACATGCGTCGGCTGTAGCACAGCACCATCAGGAAGAAGCTCAAGCGCCGGCGCATGGAGCCCACGGCGATGGTTCCGTAGGTCCCCCAGTCGATTTGGGCACATTCGCCTGCGGCGAAGTCGAGCTTGAGGAACGCCTCCTGGTGGCGCGGCCGGATGCGGTGCACGTAGTCCTTGACGATGGTCAGACCTCCGTCGTAGCCCGCCTCGCAAAGTCGCTGGAAGATCTGCTGCGCGCTGTACGGGTGGGCATCGAGCCAGCGCACGATCTGAGCCTTGAACGCGTCGAGCTTGCCCACGCGTGGCACACCCGCGCGCGGGTGGAACTGCTCCACGCCGGCCCACTTGGCGACCGTGCGCGCATCCAGTGCGAGCGCACGCGCGGTCTGTGCCACGGTGAGCTGCTGGCGACCCAGGTGGTCGCGGATCTTGCAGAAGGTCTCATAGTCAAGCACGGCCGCGCCCCATCCGATCGAGCAGGTGAGCGATGCTCACCGGCCCGGCGCTCCTCTCGTGCACCGCTGTCTGTGCGGGCACCCTGGGTGCTGTGCGCCGCGCAATCTGGGTCCCGGGAAGTGCAAGCACCTGGTACAGCGGCGCCTGATAGGCGATCAGTTCGAGTTCGATGAGTTGCACTCGCATCGCGCCCAGCTCCTCGGTGCTCAGGTGCAGCCGCTGGGCGAGCGTGGCAGCGCCGTAGTAGCTCAAGCCTTGCGCGTCGGCCACTGTGACCAGAAACAGATAAAGCGCCGCGGCGCGCGCCTCGCAGCGATCGATGAAGTGCCGCTGCACGAGTGCCTGATCAACCCAACTGAACTGCTCGGGCACTTGGCGCAGCCGCTCGGGCCGCAGTACCTGCTTGACTGTCCTCATCACGACTCCGGTTGATTACGTCGTGCCCCAGTTGTACAAGGCGCCGGGTCGTGGCGGCAATGTCCTCTTGTAACGTCACCTCGAACAGATGCGCGATCAGCCCCGCCAGCACTGGCGATGGAGCGTTTAAGAGATCTTGTAACGCCGTCGGGCTGGGGACCCCAGCGATCTCACCACGAATTGGACATTCTTCAATCGTATGAGTCACTTGCGTGATCAAGGAATCTTGTAACGCAGACGGCCTGCGGGGCTTGCCGCTGCCATAACCGGGATGCGCGGCGCGCCAGGCCTGCACACGAGCAACATGCACTGGGTCGCGGAAGTAGCCACTGTTCTGAGGTTGGGCCAACCAAGCGGCCTGACTGGTGGCCTTACTCGCGCGACGACATTCAGTGGCTGAGCAGAAACGTTGACGCTCGCGGTTGCGGTAGTCGAGATCAAAAAACTTCGCGCAACACAAACACTTACGCTGCCTTGCCTGCGCCATAACCGTTCCTCGATAGAGCCGAGAAAGGCAGCCCCATCGGCCACGCGCTCGCCCTCAGGCACAGTCTGAAGAAAACGGAAATAAAAAACGAAGAAAACGCGTTAGATACGAAATTCTGAAGAAAACGGACCAGCAAGAACATGCACGTTCATCCCGGCAGCATCAACGCAGATTCGGCTCGGCGGCCTCAGTTTTCCTATCACATCGCTGTGTTGCTGGGCCTCCACCAATATTTTCTGACACTCGCACATAGCCCTGTCCCAAGTTTTCTGGTCATGGACCAACCAAGTCAAGTCTACTTTTCCAAGAGGGTCACTGTGCGCGACGGACAAATAACCGAAGAACCTCGGTTACCAGACGAAGATATCGAAGCCGTCCAGAAGGCGTTTCAGGTACTTGGAAATGTGGTCGGGGCTGCCAAGGGCAAGCTTCAGGTAATCGTTCTCGACCACGCAGCACGCGACGTGTGGGGTGGTATCGCCAATATCGTCGAAGTGGAAGAATGGCGGGGAGGCCATACATTAGTACCGGAAGAATGGTTGTCGTAAGCGATGAACTCGCAAGAGCGACGGTCGATTGGACGCTCGCTGCATTTTCAGGTAGCGTTTGATGATTCGGAAATGTCGAAAATCGTCACGATCTATCAACCTGACCCGAGCGAGTGGATCGAATTTCGAAAACGAGGCGGCCATGTTTAAATGTCATGTGTGCGGCAATACATCTGCAAAGTCCGGGTTCGTGAATGAGGTTTTCACGCTGGAGGGTGATCGACGCGCGCTGGTGGAGCACATCCCCGCGCAGGTC
>JAUSDQ010000330.1 GCA_030650525.1 Sulfuricaulis sp. | reverse complement strand
CCTGCCGAACGAGGAAAAGCCGCTCTTCGAAAAACTGCGCGCGCAGACACGTACCGCGGGGCCGCTGCAGAACAAAGTTATCAATCTGATTCAAAGCGGTCGTAGCGCCGAGGCACAAGCCCTGCTGTTGCAAGAGGCGTTGCCGGCGCAGGAGCGTGTGGTTCAGGCGCTGACGGAGATTCTGGAACATGAGCTGAAAGAAGCCGTGGAGATGGCGGACATCGCGCGGAACAAGCGCCGGCAGGCGATATTTTTCATGGTCATCAGCGGCTTCGTCGCCATCATACTCATTGCGATCACCGCCCTGTTCGTGACGCGCCGCCTGTCGAACCTGGTGACGAACCTCGTGCGCACCTCGGGCGAACTCAAGTTGGCGTTGCGGGACCTGCAATTCAAGCAGCAGGCACTCGACCTGCACAACATCGTGAGCATCGCCGACGCGGCCGGGGACATCACTTATGCGAACCAGAAATTCATCGACATCAGCGGGTATGCACGCGAAGAACTGCTGGGCCAGAACCATCGCATCGTCAGATCCGGTTACCATCCACCCGCTTTTTACCAGGAAATGTGGGGCACGATAACGTCCGGACGCGTATGGCATGGGGTGGTATGCAACAAGGCTAAGAATGGCACGCATTATTGGGTGACTAGCACCATCGTGCCGTTTCTGGACGATAACGGTCTGCCGTACCAGTACATCTCGATCCGGAGTGATATCACCCAAATCAAGGAAGCGGAAAATCTCTTGCAGCAAAACAAGGGACAGCTTGAGGCCATGGTGCTTGAACGCACGGCCGATCTGGCCAAGGCCAACAGTGCATTGCAATTTGAGATTGAACGGCGCAAGGCGCTTGAAGAGCATCTTCGCGGCCTGGCCATCACGGATACGCTTACCGGCATTTTCAACCGCCGTAAGTTCGACGACGCTCTCACCGACGAGATGGGGCGATCGGGACGCTACGGGACGCCGCTTTCCCTGCTCATGTTTGACATTGACTTCTTCAAGCAGATTAACGATGTACACGGTCATCTGGTCGGCGATACGGTTTTGCAAACGCTGGGCCGCTTCGTTACCGGTAAAATCCGATCGCAGGATATGTTTGCACGTTATGGCGGCGAGGAGTTCGCCATTCTGGCTCCCGGCATGAACATCGAGGGTTGCCGCAAGCTGGCGGAAAAACTCCGCGCGGGCATCGAACAGCATGTCTTTCCGGAAGCCGGGCGGGTGACCTGCAGTTTCGGCGTCACCGAATTCCAGCGCGGCGATATCGCCGAAAGTTTTGTCCGGCGCGCCGACGTGGCGCTGTATCGGGCGAAAAAGAACGGACGTAACCGCGTGGAGGAAGAGTAACCTGCTGTTCTGCGGCTACGTCCAGATGGAGTTGGATTCTTGGCGTGTTTTCTGTATCTTCCCGGCACATGCGAATCTTACTCAGTAACGACGACGGTTATCTTGCTCCGGGGCTTGCGTGTCTTGCACGGGCGCTGGCGCCGCTGGCGCGCATCGACGTAGTGGCGCCCGAACGCGATCGCAGCGGTGCCAGCAACTCACTCACGCTGACGCAACCGCTGCGCGTTCATAAAGGCGAGAACGGCTTTTACTACGTGGATGGCACGCCGACCGATTGCGTGCATCTGGCGATCACCGGTCTGCTGGAGACAGAACCGGATATGGTGATTGCCGGCATCAACCGCGGCGCCAACCTCGGCGATGACGTGATCTACTCCGGCACCGTGGCCGCCGCGATGGAGGGCCGATTTCTCGGCCTGCCCGCCATCGCCGTGTCGCTGGTCGGCAAAAACGGAATGAATTTCGAAACCGCCGCGCAAGTGGTGCTGCGACTGTTGGACAAACTCCAGCGCGACCCTTTGCCCGCGGATACTATATTGAACGTCAATGTGCCGGATGTACCGTTCGAACAACTCGCCGGTTTCGAGGCCACGCGCCTCGGCCACCGCCACAAGGCCGAGCCCGTGATCCGTGCCAACGATCCCCATGGCAACCCGGTTTACTGGGTGGGCGCGCCAGGGCCCGAGGCGGACGCCGGACCGGGAACGGATTTTTACGCCATTCGTCAGCGTGCCGTTTCGATTACCCCTTTGCATGTCGATCTGACCCGTTATACTGCGTTGGAGCAGGTCTCAGCCTGGCTCAAGAAAATATAGGAAACCCTCTACGAACGAATTCCGGTAAGAATGGACGTTCACGGCATCGGCATGACCTCGCAGCGAACTCGCGACCGGCTGCTCCAGCGGCTGCGCGAGGAGGGCATCCACGACGAACGCGTGCTCGAGGCCATACGCAATGTCCCGCGTCACATGTTCGTCGATGAAGCCCTTTCCAGCCGCGCCTACGAAGACACCGCGTTGCCCATCGGCCATGGGCAAACCATCTCCCAGCCGTACATTGTCGCGTTGATGACGCAGGCGCTCATTGCCGGTAAACGCCTGAAAAAGGTGCTTGAGGTGGGTACCGGTTCCGGCTACCAGACAGCCGTGCTCGCGAGCCTCGTGGATGAAGTTTATTCCGTGGAACGCCTCGAGCCGCTCATGAAACAGGCGCGTCGGCGTTTGCGCGAGATCGGCTGCCGCAATATCCAGATCAAGCTGTCCGACGGCAGTTGGGGGTGGAAGGATCATGCTCCCTACGACGGTATCATCGTGACGGCCGCGCCGGCGGAAGTGCCCCCGGCGCTGCTCGAGCAACTGGCCCCGGGCGGTCGCCTGGTTATCCCGGTAGGCGGACCGTCCATGCAGCAATTGTTGCTGGTGCAGCATACCGACAAGGGTCTGACCCAGGAACGCCTGGAGCATGTCAATTTCGTTCCGCTTGTGAGAGATTCCATCTGAGATCGGCGCGGGCACCGGCAAATGCCAAACGGATGGCTTCGTTTTTAAAATGGAGCGGCGTCTTCTCGTTGCTACTTCTTACGGCCTGTGGCTTTCCACTGGCACCGGTCGGCGAACACGGCACCGAATTGCGTCAGCCGGAATCCACGTACCGGGAGGTGCTGGCGGGTGACACGCTTTACAGTATTTCCTGGGAGTCCGGACGTGACCACCGCGATGTCGCGCGCTGGAACAATATCTCACCCCCCTATGTCATCAAACCCGGACAGCGGCTGCGACTTTATCCGCCGGCCGGGGTCGAGAAACCGCGTCCGATGGAACAGAAACCGGCGTCTGTCCCGTTAAAACAGAGTGCGGCAGGCGCGGCCGCCGCGGACAGGAAAAATACTGAATCCGTAAAGTCGACGGCACCCTCCCGGCGCGCCACATCCGCCGCGGCCGCGGCAACGATTTCCTGGACATGGCCGGCGACTGGCAAGCTGCTGGAGCGATACTCCGCCAACGGTCCCAACAAGGGCATCGATATCGCCGGAAAGAAAGGCCAACCGATCCTGGCGGCGGCCGCGGGACAAGTTGTGTATCAAGGAGGTGGACTTCGTGGTTATGGTCAGCTTATCATCGTTAAACACAACGCCGATTTTCTGAGCGCCTATGCCCACTGTGACACGATTTACGTCAAGGAAGGGAATGTGATAAAACAAGGCCAGAAAATTGCACTCATGGGCAGCAGTGGCGCAAACCAGGTTATGCTGCATTTCGAAATCCGGTATCGCGGCGCCCCCGTGGACCCGCAGGACTATCTTCCCAAAAAGTAATTATGTCCGCACGTAAACCACCAAGCGCCCCCCGAAAAGGCAGGAGAAAGACCGACGACGTTAAGGTAACGTCAGAAGCCGAAGAGAGCGAGGACGAAGCCACCGTTGCGGAGGATGAATCCGAGGACGAAACCACCGAAGAAGCGGTCGCCAAACCGGCTGCTGAAGAGGGCGAGCCCGAAGCCAGCGGGGTTGAGAAAAAGGACGTCTATTACTCGCACGCCGATGCCACCCGTATTTATCTGAAGGAAATCGGTTTTTCACCGCTGTTGTCCGCCGAGGAAGAAGTCTTTTTTGCGCGCAAGGCGCAGAAGGGCGACGGCAAGGCGCGCAAGCGCATGATCGAAAGCAATCTGCGCCTGGTGGTCAAAATTGCGCGGCGCTACATGAACCGTGGATTGTCGCTGCTCGATCTGATCGAAGAGGGCAATCTTGGGCTCATCCGCGCGGTCGAGAAGTTCGACCCGGAGCGCGGTTTTCGTTTCTCCACCTATGCCACGTGGTGGATACGGCAAACCATCGAGCGCGGCATCATGAACCAGACACGCACCATCCGTTTGCCGGTGCATGTGCTCAAGGAAATCAATATTTACCAGCGCGCCGCGCGGTATTTGGCGCAAAAGCTGGACCACGAACCGTCGCCGGAAGAAGTCGCCACCCTGCTAGACAAACCGGTCGAGGATGTGAAAAGCATGCTCGGGCTGAATGAAAGAGTCGCCTCGGTGGACGCGCCGCTGGATGACGACCCGGACCGTTCATTGCTCGATGCCATCGCCGATGAACGCACCCCGGACCCGGAAAAGGTGCTGCAGCGCGACGATCTTCAGCAGTTGATTCAACAGTGGTTGAACGAACTCAATGACAAGCAACGCGAGGTAGTCGAGCGCCGCTTCGGGCTCAATCATCGCGAGATTGCCACGCTGGAAGAGGTCGGTGCGGATATCGGTGTCACCCGCGAACGTGTGCGCCAGATCCAGGTCGAAGCGCTGAAGCGTTTGCGTGTGATTCTGGAAAAGGCTGGTTATTCGGTGGACTCTTTG
>JAUSDQ010000328.1 GCA_030650525.1 Sulfuricaulis sp. | reverse complement strand
GATGTGTCTGCCCTACATTTAGGCTTAAGTAAGTGCCATTCGTCCTAGTCCACGCCGTCATCCCCGCGAAGGCGGGGATCCAGGATTTACATGGTATTGCGCGCCTTGCGCGCGATCTCAAAACCTAATAGTGGGCATTTTGGGAAGGGGGAATTTACCTCGACTCCATTTTTATGTATGCGGAAACTGCGGATTCACGCGACTTCCCAGAGAAATCCATCGGGATCGGCGAAGTAGCCCGTATACCCGCCCCAGTCCGCGCGCGTGCCCGGCTTTACGATACGGCCGCCCGCGTCGGCGACCTCCTTCAGCAGCCAGTCCACCTCACCCGCCGAGCGAACGTTGTGCGCCAGCGTGAAACCGGGAAATCCCGAACCCGCGGCGGGAACCCCGGCGTCCGCCGCCAGTAGCTCACGCGGATACAGCGCCAGCCAGGTCTTGCCGAGCTCGAAGAAGGTAACCTCAGGCGGGGTCTGTATTCGGGGAAGACGCAATACATCTTCGTAAAAACGTGTCGCGCGCTGGAGGTCAGAGACGCCGAGGGTTACAAAGCTGAGACGAGGTTCCATTCAGAAACTCCTGATTGGTCGAGCCAGAAGTTCGGTAGGGCGGAGTGAGCATCGCGAACCTCAATATGACACGGCTTACAGCGACTGCCTATCGTTGGGGTTCATTTCATTCGCCCCAACCTACCGTGCTGTCTCCAACACAGAGTGAGAGTGCATTTTCACTGACTCTTCGGAGACAGTTTCTTTGCCAATTCTTCAGCAGCAACGCATACCGAAGGCGCTTGTGGCTTTAGTGTTTTGACGGCATCTTGATAACCCTGTTCGTACATTATGAGTTGAAAGTAGGAAATCTTTAACAGATGGAATGCCATTTCTCGATTGCGTCTATTGAGCACCTCTGCGGCAGGACTTGGTTTTGTTCCCGCTTGAACTATTTTTTCGGACAAGAAACGCATTAGTTCATCGTCGCTTGGCATGACGACTGTCGCGAGATCCTCTTTGCCACAGGCTTCGAGAATCGCTGCAGTTCTGATTTTGGCTCCAAACTCTTTATAAGCTGCCACGAAGAGCTGAACTCGAAGCTCATTTATTTTTTCGTAATCTTGATCGAGAGTGCTAAAAGCGTTGTCAGACTGTGCAAATGCACCAAAAGACAGAAACATCAAGACCAAGAAAAAACTGGCTTTCATAAACTCTCCTTTCACTCTAAACCGATAAGGTTGCGCGCGTCTGCCTCGAACCGCTAGGTTAGATGCTCGCGATATAGCTCGCCCATAAGTTTCCGGTACAAACCAAACCACCAAGTGCTGCGAAAAACATAGAGACCAAGCCTGCAAGAAGTGCCGTGAATGCAAATGGATGGCCTTTTGGATTATTTTTCCAGTGGTTACTGTTCCAGTTAGTCGCCAGTTTTAGGGCGAGCCAGCCCATCATGGCCGTGGTAACGCCAGCTACTCCCGCTGCAATAAGCACTGTGAACACGAAGCGTTCTACCGCGCCTGTAAACCACGGCGGAACTCTCTTAATGCCTTTTTCTTTCAGTTTCGGCTTATCACCCAGCCCGAGCACACCGCGCAACGCATAAAGAAAAAGCGCGGTGACGACGCCGCCGACCACGACGGAAAAGATCAGG
This sequence comes from Sulfuricaulis sp., assembly GCA_030650525.1. Taxonomy (GTDB): domain Bacteria; phylum Pseudomonadota; class Gammaproteobacteria; order Acidiferrobacterales; family Sulfurifustaceae; genus Sulfuricaulis. The sequence continues at coordinate 31,181 of JAUSDQ010000328.1, read as the reverse complement.
CCGTACAGCCAGTATTTCATTTCCACGGGCCTCCCCCTTCTTTAAGCATCTGTTACTACCTACAAACATTTTGCCACCGACCATTCACCTGCTTGTATTCGCACTTAGATGTGCCAAGAGGGGGCAGGCCGATGGAAGGCAATGGTTTGAGCTCTGTGGACGGTAGCGGCTTTAGTGGGTCAATTTCAACCGACGGTAAATCGAGCGTACTGTCGCATATGTCTTGAGCACGACAGTTCATGCCGTTGTCATCGCAGACTTGCGCCCTCCTGCATTTTGCTTCCGCATTGGTGAAAGCCCCGATGACAAGCACGACTACAACGAATAAAAAACTGCTGATTTTCATAGTTTCTCTCCTTTGTGATGGCCATCGCAATTCACGATGTCACATTTTTAAGCAGTATTAACTGATCTAACAAACCCTGCAAGACCGGATGAGTAAAACTCAGGCAGAGCAAGATCTTGCTCCAGACCCCGTAGCGCGCGCCGAGTACCGCAGCCCCACCGGGAGTATTCAAGCGAGCCCGTGTTTGAGCCCGAGGCGCGTAGTGTGCGCCCGGCGAGTTGGCGAGCGCCTGGTGGGGCGAGGAACGGAGGAAGGGGTCGCGCGCTCCGGGGTGTCTTTTCTTTTGGTGACTTTTCTTTGGACAAGCAAAGAAAAGTTACCTGCCGTGGGTCAGCCACCCACAAATAGCTTTTGAAATCGCGCGCAAGGCGCGCGATACCATTTAACGCCTGGATGCCCGCCTCCGCGGGCATGACAACAAACATAGCTTTCGCGGGGATGACAGCAGTTGTGTGGTGCGCTTCGCTATCGCTCAGCACACCCTACATTTAATTTCCCCCTCACCCCCGCCCTCTCCCTCAAGGGGAGAGGGAGTAATTACCCGACCCAGACACGTGCATTCCTGAACATCCGCATCCACGCCCCGTCCTCGCTCCAATCATCGGGACGCCAGGAGTTGGCGATGGCGCGGAACACGCGTTCGGGGTGCGGCATCATGATGGTGATGCGGCCGTCGGGTGTGGTGAGGCCGGTGATGCCGTGCGGGGAGCCGTTGGGATTATAGGGATAAGCTTGCGTGAGATCGCCGCGGTTGTCGACGAAGCACAGCGCCACTTGTTTATCCAGAATGATCTGTTCGAGATGAGCCGGATCGCGAAACTCGGCGCGGCCTTCGCCGTGCGCCACGGCGATCGGCATCATCGAGCCGAGCATGCCCTGGAGGAAGATCGAGGGATTCTGCGGGATCTGGACCATGGCCACGCGCGCTTCGAATTGTTCCGAGGCGTTGCGTACGAAATGCGGCCAGCGTTCGGCGCCGGGGATGATCTCGTGCAGGTTCGACATCATCTGGCAACCGTTACAGATGCCGAGCGCAAACGAATCGTGGCGCGTGAAAAATGCCGCGAATTCATCGCGCGCCTGGGTATTGAACAGAATCGACTTGGCCCAGCCCTCGCCGGCTCCCAGCACGTCGCCGAAAGAGAATCCGCCGCAGGCGGCGAAACCCTTGAAATCCTTGAGCGTCACGCGGCCACCGATGATATCGCTCATGGTCACGTCCACGGCGGTAAAGCCGGCGCGGGTGAAGGCCGCGGCCATTTCCATCTGGCCGTTGACGCCCTGCTCGCGCAGGATGGCGATGCGTGGCTTGGCCCCACGCGCGATGAAGGGCGCGGCGATTTTTTCTTCGGCGTCGTAGGTCAGCTGCGCGCTCAGGCCAGGATCGGCCATATCCAGGAGACGGTCGTATTCTTCCTGCGCGCACTGCGGGTTGTCGCGCAGCGACTGCATGCGATAGCTCGTCTCGGACCAGGCGCGTTGCAGGTTGACGCGCGAGTCGTAGAAGATTTCCTTGTTGAGGTGGTTGAAGCTGACGATGTCATCGTCGGTGACCGTACCAATGATATGGGTGTGGCGCGCCAGACCGGCCTGTTTCAGCGCGCCGAGAATGCCGTCGCGCCGCGACTGCGGCACTTGCAGCACCGCGCCCAGTTCCTCGTTGAACAGCGCGGCCATGGGATCGCTGCCGAGCTCGGTCAGGTCGATGCGCACACCGCTGCGCCCGGCAAAGGCCATTTCGCAGATCGTGGCAAACAGCCCGCCGTCGGAGCGGTCGTGATAGGCATAGGCGAAACCGAGTTCGTTCAGCGCCTGGATGACGTGGAAGAACAAACGCAGCACGCGCGGATCGTCCACGTCCGGGGCTTCGTCGCCGATCTGTCCGTAAACCTGCGCCAGCGCCGAGCCACCCAGACGGTTAAGGCCTTTGCCTAGATCCACCAGAATCAGATCGGTTGCGCCCTTGTCGGTGCGCAGCTGCGGCGTCAGCGTCTTGCGCACGTCCATGACCGGTGCAAAGGCGGAAATGATCAGCGACAGCGGCGCGGTCACGGCGCGTTGCGCGCCCTGGGCATCCTGCCACACGGTGTTCATCGACATGGAATCCTTGCCAACGGGAATGGAAATGCCGAGCATCGGGCACAGTTCCAGCGCCACCGCACGCACCGTGTCATAGAGTGCGGCGTCCTCACCCGGATGTCCCGCGGCAGTCATCCAGTTGGCGGACAGCTTTACGTCCGGGAGTTTCTGAATGCGGGCGGCGGCGATGTTCGTCAGCGCCTCGCCGATGGCCATGCGCCCGCTCGCGGCGGGATTGATCAGCGCCAGCGGCGTGCGCTCACCCACGGCCATGGCCTCGCCGGTATAACCCTCATAGCCGCTCGCGGTTACCGCCACATCAGCCACCGGGACCTGCCACGGCCCGACCATCTGATCGCGGCACACGAGCCCAGACACGGTGCGGTCACCGATGCTGATGAGAAACGATTTATTAGCAACGGTCGGCAGACACAACACCCGATAGGCGGCTTCCTTGAGATCGATGCCTTTGGTCTTGAAACATTCGAGTTTGCGTTTGAGGTGTTTGGCATCGCGCTGCATTTTTGGCGGCTTGCCGAGCAGCACCGACAGGTCCATATCGATCGGCAGGGCCATGCGCGCGGCCAGCGCGGCGTCGGCGTCTGGCTGCGCGGAATAATATTTATCTTCCAGCGCCAGATGACGCGCTTGCGTGGCCTCACCGACCACGGCGTAGGGACAGCGTTCGCGCTCGCACAACGCACGAAAGATTTCGAGCTGCTGTTCTTCAACCGCCAGCACGTAGCGCTCCTGCGCCTCGTTGCACCAGATTTCCATCGGTGACATGCCGGGCTGGTCGTTCGGCACCGCGCGCAGGTCGAACTTGCCGCCGCGGCCGGCGCCGTGCACCAACTCGGGCAACGCGTTGGACAGGCCGCCGGCGCCGACATCATGGATGGAAAGAATGGGATTCGCCTCGCCCAGCGCCCAACACCTGTCGATCACTTCCTGGCAACGCCGCTGCATCTCGGCATTGCTGCGCTGCACCGAGGCGAAATCCAGTTCCTCATGGCTGGTGCCGGTGGCCATGCTCGAGGCTGCCCCGCCGCCGAGGCCGATCAGCATGGCCGGCCCGCCTATGACAATAATCTTCGCTCCCACGGTAATCTCGTGCTTGTAAATATGTTGCCCACGGATATTGCCGATACCGCCGGCGAGCATGATCGGCTTGTGATAACCGCGAATCTCACCCGCGACATCCAGCTCGAAGGTGCGGAAATAGCCGCCGATGTTCGGGCGGCCGAACTCGTTATTAAAGGAAGCAGCGCCGATCGGCCCTTCGAGCATGATCGCGAGCGCGCTGACAATACGCCCGGGTTTGCCGTGATCTTTTTCCCACGGTTGTTCGGCGCCGGGGATACGCAGGTTGGAAACGGAAAAACCGGTGATGCCGGCCTTGGGCTTGGCGCCGCAACCGGTCGCACCCTCGTCACGGATCTCGCCGCCCGAACCGGTGGCCGCACCCGGAAACGGCGCGATCGCCGTCGGGTGATTGTGGGTTTCGACCTTCATGAGGATATGGGTGTCGTCCTCGTGAAAGCCGTAAACGCCACTGCCCGGTTCGGGGAAAAACCGGCCGATGCGGCCGCCTTCAATCACCGAGGAGTTATCTTCGTAGGCGATGAGCGTGCCCTTGGGATGAGCCGCATGGGTCTGGCGAATCATGCCGAACAATGAATGTTCCTGGGGTTTGCCGTCGACGATCCAGTCGGCATTAAAAATCTTGTGGCGGCAGTGCTCGGAGTTCGCCTGCGCGAACATCATGAGCTCGACGTCGGTGGGATTACGCTTTAGGCGCGCGAAGTTTTCAACCAGATAATCGATTTCATCTTCCGACAGCGCCAGCCCCCACTCGCGGTTGGCCTCGACCAGCGCCTGCCGCCCGCCGGCCAGCAGGTCCACCACGCGCAACGGCGCGGGCGCGTCTTCGCGGAACAGCTGCGCCGCCTGTGCCAGATCCGGCAGCACGTTTTCCACCATGCGGTCGTGGATCAGCGGCACCAGGGATTCACGTTCGGGCGCGGTCAGCGGGGCGCCGTCGCTGGTGGTGAAATACCAGGCGACGCCGCGCTCGATGCGCCGTATCTGCCTGAGCCCGCAGACATGCGCGATGTCGCTGGCCTTGGTGGACCAGGGCGATATCGTGCCCAACCGCGGCACCACCAGCAGCAGTTCTCCGGACGGCGGTGCGTCGGCGGCATCGGCCTTGGGTCCGTAGGTAAGCAAACGTTGCAGCACCGCCTGCTCGCGCGGGCTGAGATCGCCATCGAGCGCGGCAAAATGCCGGTAAAGGGCGGTTACGCCGGAGAGCGCCGGTACGCGGCTTTGCATTTCCGCCAACAGCTTGTCGCGCCGAAAGGGGGACAAGGCCGGCGCGCCCGGCCAGGACAAAAGCGCCGGAGCCTTGGGAGCAGGCGTCTTCGATGCTTCGGGTTTTCGGCTGGTCATATCTGCTGCACTAACATTTTTGCAAAAAGTCTTTTCAAGCCTGATGTCATTCCCGCGAAAGCGGGAATCCAGATTTTTAAGGTCTCTGGATGCCCGCTTGCGCGAGCATGACGGAATTTTATCGATGGGGCGATTTTAATATATTTTAAACCCAGACTTCAGAAACGTGGTGAAACGCCAGTCCTTCATCCTGCTCGGCAACATCGATCCATTCCGGCTCGCAATCCATGGCACGCGCCAGCGCCGCGCGCGCCAGCGCCGGGGTGTTGTTGGTCTCGCTCAAGTGTGCCGCCGCCACATAGCGCAGGCGCGGCGACACAATCTGCGACAATAACTTGGCCGCCGTGGCGTTTTCCAGATGGCCATGTTCGCCCGCAACGCGTGCCTTGAGCGACGGCGGATAAGGACCATCGCGCAACATGCGGGCATCGTGATTGCATTCGAGCACGAGTGCGTCGCAATCGCTCAGCATCTCTACAACATGCGCGGTGATGGAACCGATGTCGGTGAGAAAACCCAGACGTGAGTTCCCGTCCGAAAAGGTGAACTGGCACGGCTCACGGGCATCGTGCGGCACGGGAAAGGGCTGTACCTCGATATCGCCGATGGCAAAGCTGACATGTGGATTGATGAGGTGGATATCCGCCGTGTCATTAAACTGGTCTTTGAGGGCGGCAAAGGTTCCAGCGGTCATCCACACCGGCACCCCGAAGCGGCGCGCGCAACTGGCGACACCACGGCAATGATCGCTGTGTTCGTGAGTAATCAGGATGGCGCTGAGCTGATCGTGATCCCGGTCATGCCGTTCGAAGCGCAGCGCGGTTTCCCGTGCCGAAAATCCGCTGTCGAGCATCAGCAGGGTGCGGCCGGACTCGATCAGCGCGGTATTGCCGCGGCTGCCGCTGCCGAGAATACCAAACCGCAGTCCGGGGCGGTCTGCCTGCGTCCGACGCTTCGATTTTTGTATCGCCACCAGGCGTTATTTCAGTTGTTCATGAAGCAGTGTCAGAATGCGCTCGCTCGTTTTGGAGTTCTCCGCCGCACCCTCCTTGTTGCGCACCTCGACCCGGCTCGTGGATTCATCGCCCTTGATGAAAATCTGATATTCATTCGTCGACTCTTTTTCCTTTTTGCCGAACAGGCGCCGGAAAAATCCCTTTTTCTTCCCGCCCGCATCCGGATCGATGTAACGGACGTAATAGATGCCTTTCGAGCGATCGCGGTCTTCCACCGTGAAACTGGTGCGGTCGAGGACCAAGCCCACGCGCCGCCAGGCACGCTCAAAATCCTCATTCAGACTGAGTGACACGCTATCTCCCTGGCGCGAAAGCTTGGCGCGCTCAGTCGGAGGGGCCGCGGCGGCGGCAGCCGCCATCACGCTTTTAGCCTTGTCGTCCTTAACACCCAGACTCACCATCAGCAGGCGCAGCATTTCCGCCTCCAGGTCAGGATCCGAAGGACCCGATTGCCACTTTGTATCGCCCACGCCTCCCGGGGCGACGGCTTCGACCAGGGTCTCCACCATGCGGCGGTGGCTCAGAAAGATTTCGGTTGTGCCTGGCGTGATTCCTTTTTCAAGGCGCAGGCGGAACTTGTCGCGCGTGCCGGTTGAATACAGCGTGCCGAGTGACTTGGCGAACAACTTCTGGGAGCCCGTGCCGACATTCGCCCGGTTCTCCGCCCAGTCGGTTTCGATCACGCCGGTCAGCGGATTTTCCTTGTCGATGAGCAGGCCATTATTCAAAATAAATTCACGCAGCTTGGGCCAAACCTGGTCAGCCGGCAGCTTGACCACCAGCCAGCGAACCTGGCCGTCACGCTCCAACCTTATGCCATCGAACTGCGGGAGCACTTCTCCCCCCGCGGAGGTAGTGGGTTGCGCGCCTTTGCCCGTGACAAATCCCGAGTAAGTCGCCGCCCCCGTGGTCGCTTCGTCCGGTCCTTTAACGCCTTCCGGGGTGGAGAGGTCCGGTGGAATATCGAGCGGCGGCAGGGTACGCGTGGATTTGTAATCGATCTTGCGTTTGTCGGCGATGGTCTGACAGGCGCTCACGGCAACAGCCGCCAGCAGGCAAAGCAGGAGTGTGGCGAATTGTTTCGTCATGGGGCCTCGGCTAGTGAACAAATCGTTTATTCAGGAAATAACACCCGCCGCACGCATGGCCTGGCGCAGGGTCGCGTGATGCTTGGACGACAGCGGCGTCAGCGGCAGACGGATACCCCCTTTGATCAACCCCATCTCATTGAGTGCCCATTTGACCGGAATCGGATTGGCCTCGACGAACAGATCCCGGTGCAGGGCCGTGAGGCGGGAATTAACAGTGCGCGCCTCCTTTTCCTTACCCGCGAGCGCCAGCTGGCACATCTCGTGCATCAGCTTCGGCGCGACATTGGCGGTGACGGAAATATCCCCCTTGGCCCCACTCAGAATGCAATCGAGCGCCGTGGCGTCGTCTCCGGAATAAACGTCCAGCTTGTCCCCACAGCGGCGCAGGATGTCGCGCGCGCGATCGAGATTGCCGGTGGCTTCCTTGATGCCCACGATGTTGGGAATGGCGGCGAGACGTTCGACGGTTTCCGGCAGCATGTCACAGGCGGTGCGTCCGGGCACATTATATAGTATCTGCGGGATCGGCACGGCCTCGGCGATGGCCTTGTGGTGCAGGTACAGTCCTTCCTGGGTCGGCTTGTTATAGTAAGGTGTCACCAGCAGGCAGGCGTCGGCCCGGGCCCGTTCGGCGCAGCGCGTGAGTTCGATCGCCTCGGTGGTGGAATTGGAACCGGTGCCGGCGATCACCGGAATCCGGCCGCGGCAATGCTCCACGGCCAGACGAATGACCTCGCAGTGCTCCTCCGTATCGAGCGTGGCCGATTCGCCCGTGCTGCCGACAACTACCAGCGCATCGGTGCCGTTTTCGACGTGGAAATCGATGAGACGGCGCAACGTGGGCACATCCAGCGAACCGTCCTCGCTCATGGGCGTGACCAGGGCCACCATACTGCCGTGAAACATAAGATGCCGACCTGAAAATGTACCGGGGAAAGGCGCATGGTACTTGTGCCTTCCGCCGATGACAAGGATGCGCCGCGCCGCCGCCAGCACGGTATTTATAGGCTGATCGGCGGTTTCTGATGGCGCGGCCATTGACTCTGTTTTAAGCTCCCTGACCATGACAGCATCCCCCGATAAGATCGTCCGCGAAATTCGCATCAACCCGATCGTGCCGAGCGAGTCGGTGCTGGTCGCGACCGCGCGCGGCCTGCGCCCGAAAAAAGCCGAGGCCCCCGCGCCGCGTGACACGCGCAGCCACGTCGAGACCTGTCCGTTCTGCACCGGCAACGAGCACATGACACCGCCCCTCATCGCCGCCTACCCGGACGAGCAAGGCTGGGAGATCCGCATCGTCGAGAATCTTTATCCGGTGCTGGGCGACGATCGCGAGAATCCCAATCTGACGCTCGGCCTGCAGCAGACCATCGATGGCTACGGCCGGCACGAGGTCATGATCGATCACCATCAGCACGGTATTGCCATTCACGAAATGAGTGAACCGCATCTGGCGCTGCTGTTCGGCGCCTATCGCGACCGCATGGAACAGCTTTACCGGTCGAACAAACGGCTGCGTTACGTGCTGGTGTTCAAGAACTTCGGTCCCGCGGCGGGCGCATCCATCGCGCACACTCATAGTCAGGTGATCGCCACGCCGGTCATTCCTGACAATGTCCAGGCGGAGGTATCGAACAGCCACGCGTTCTACGACAAAAATCACCAATGTATTTTCTGTTCACTGATCGATGAGGCGCTCACCTTCGAGGCCACCATTTACGACCGCGAATCGGGCGAGATACGGCGCAAGATCAGCGTCGGCCAGTACGTGATTGAACGCGGGAAAAAATTCATCGCCATCAAGCCGTTTGCCAGCCGCTACGAGTGGGAAGTGCACATCCTGCCGCTGCAACATCAGAGCGATTTTCTGCGCATCTCGCAGGAGGACCTGGCTGACCTGGCGCGCGTGGTGCGGCGCACCATGGCGCGGCTCGATGCCGTGCTCAGCGGCGCACAGTACAATTACTTTCTGCACTCGCTGCCGCACGACAAGGGCTGCGAGAATTGCGAGGCGAGTTATCACTGGCACATCGAAATCACCCCGCGCACCAGTATCCCGAGTGGCTTCGAACTGGGCTCGGGATTATTCGTCAACACCGTGGCGCCGGAAACGGCGGCGGAAAAACTGCGGGCGGTGAACCTCGACTGAAGCGGCCGTTTGGCCAAGGGGGCAAAAGGAAAAATCCTGAAAATTGTCCTACGCTGAAACGCCGCCAGTCTGGCTAATTATCTGAAATCCCAGCAACGACTGCAGCAAGATCGAGCGACCGAATGGCACCCAGCGCGCATTCCCACCGGCCTTCCTCGCACAAACCGCTGATGCCGGCATTTTCGTAAGCTTCGCGTGCCGCCTGCAGGCAGGCCATGCGTACGGCGTCGGCGATTTTTTGTTTCAGATTTATCTCGCTCACAGGAACAGCTTTAGAGGAAGAAACCCGTCTCACCACCTACTCATGGTCTCCGAGGTGTATTCGCCCATTTGCTTGAGTTGCGTGCTGACCCGGTCGAGCGCCGGACGGACAGTATCGGTGGTGCATGCGTCACCGCCCCGGCGAGTATTTATTGTCACGCCCCCGCGCAATGGCTCGCGGGCAACCCGTTCCGGCTACTGTTTCTGCGAACCGGGAAGCAGACAATTTATTTCTCTTTCGGCCGCCAACCAGTCATCCAAGGTATCGCCACCGTTGAATCCGCGCTGCTTGGCACGAAAGTACGCCGCCTCCGCGATCATGCGCCGGCGCTCCTCGGCCGAAATCTGTTGACTCTTCTTGGCAGTTTCTGAAACACCTTTGCTCTGAGTCCTCATTGACGATCCTGTCTTAGCCATGGCGATATCTCCGTGTAAATGACTCTGGTAATAAAAGTCGGAATGCTCCGCAACCGTGTCAAACATTGATAAGCATAGTCAATATACACCCGAGCCGCTGCCCAAGTCTAAATGGTGTAAATGCAGGACAAACCACAGCGGTCCAGGCCTTTCCGGGTTCATCGGTATTTCATCGGATTCCGATGGATTGAGCAAAGCGAAATCCGTCGAATATCATGGGCGGTGACCGTCGTGCCGGAATACTTTATCCGCCGCTGATCTCCATCATTCTTCTCTGCGCTCTTCTTCCTCGCCTTCCACCGGTTCCCCCTTCTCCTCTAAGGGCTCTTGCCAGTCTTGCGAGGTCATATCCGTCTCGGAGTAGCCGAGATCGTCGCGCTCGATGTCATCCACCGGCCCGGTCCAGTCTTCGGGCTGTTCGATGGGCTCGACAGCAATCGCATGCCAGTCATCGATGTCCATCTCTTCGAGATCGCCGTCGAAATGCTGGAGTTCAACCGTCCCTTCCTCTTCATCCAATGCGGTTACATAAAACTGCTGGCCCTTGTTCAAATGCCGGTACCATTGTGATACCACGGGTTTGAGTATCGTGGGCATGGCGCACCTCCTCCTTCTATCGCTGAAGTTTCCTCAATATAACTATTAATCTTTCCGCGATGGGGTTCATTGACCCCCGTCAAAGATGCTGACGGAAGACCCGTTGTAGGCTGTTGGCGCGGGGTTTCAACCAATGGCGAAAGCGATGAGCAACGAGGCACCTCTGCTTTTTGCACTTCATCCCAGCCGTACATTCGGCGAAGACGTGGCGCGGCAACTTGGAATCAGTCTGAGCCCATGCGAGGAAAGGGATTTCGAGGACGGCGAACACAAATCCCGCCCGCTCGCTAATGTCCGCGATCAGGATGTTTTCGTCATCCAGTCACTCTATGCGGACACCGAACAAAGCGTAAACGACAAGCTGGTGCGCCTGCTGTTTTTCATCGGCGCGCTCAAAGACGCTTCGGCCGCGCGTGTAACGGCCGTAGTCCCTTACTTGGCTTATGCCCGGAAAGACGCGAAGACCCAGACGCGCGATCCGGTCACGACGCGCTACGTGGCGCAGTTGTTCGAAGCGACGGGAACCGACCGACTGGTCACCATGGACGTACACAATCTCGCGGCTTTCCAGAACGCCTTCCGTTGCCACACCGATCACCTGGAAGCGGCCAAACTGTTCGTGGCGCACTTTGCGTCGCTGCTGAAAGCGGAGCCCCAAATCACGGTGGTGTCGCCGGACATTGGCGGCATGAAACGGGCCGAGCGTTTTCGTCAGGCGCTCGGGCGCGCCTTGAACCGCGAGTTAAAAATGGCATGCATGGAAAAAGCGCGCGCGAAAGGCGTGCTGCGCGCCGGACGGCTGATCGGCGAAGTCGCGGGCCACGCCATTATCGTTGACGATCTCATCAGCACCGGGGGAACACTATGGCATGCGGCCATCGCGTGCCGGGAAAGCGGCGCGGAAAAGGTTTACGCGGTGGCCACGCACGGCATCTTCGTCGGCACCGCGAACCGCTTGTTGTCCGGTACGGAACTGGACAAGATTGTCGTCACCGACACCGTTCCTCCGTTCCGGCTCGATCCTGAACTTGCCCGCAACAAGCTCACGGTCCTTTCCGCCGCGCCGCTGTTCGCGGAAGCGATCCGGCGCATACACACTGGCGGTTCGCTGGTGGAGTTGCTGGAGGTCTAATATTCTCGTAGGTTGGCGGTGAGCGCAGCGAACCCCAATAAAGTTTTGTAGGGTGTGCTGAGCGTTAGCGAAGCGCACCGAATAAGCCGACGGTGCGCAACGCTGCGCTTTTGCGCACCCTACATGAGCATTAAATTTCCAGCCCCGTAGGGGTGAATGAAATGAACCTCAACGAACGTTACACCAGGATCGTTGGGGTTCGAGGCGCTCACCGCCAACCTACAAAATTCAGAATTTCCCACTGTAACTTTCCGTGAGCCGTAGATATTCCTCGGCCGCGGCACGCCAACGCGGCCAGACGCTCTTCTCCAAATCGCGCAAATGCCAGATCGCCAGCCGCGCGCGCACACAGGCGCGTTGCGCCTTATAAAAATATATAAGTTGCGGCGGCGGATGATCGCCGGTAATTCGGCGATAAACCCCGAAAAGCTCCTGCTCCACCTGCGGCGCGTCCAGACGTTCGCACTCCATGGAGAGAAACGCCAGTTCATCCGCCGCATCGATAATACGGAAGGAGCGGTTGAATTCCAGACAATCGAAGATCACCGGCGGAGATTCCACGCAAACATGCTCCGGGCGCAGATCGCCGTGCCCCTCGACGATCCTTCCGTCCGCCGCGCGGCGGTCGAACAGCTCCGGTGCGCTTCGCAGGAATTTCCATTGAGCGCCGTGCACGGCTTCGACAAGAGCCGCGGGCAGTTCGTAAAGCGGATTGGCGAGCGCTTCGTGGTTCGCGCGGAGATTATGTTCATACTGCCTGCGGTATTCTTCGCCGCTCATCTTCTGGGGAATGCGCTCCCGGTAAAAATAGGCAAGCCATTCCGCCACCGTATGCAACTCCACGGGCTCAAGCGTCCGATGCCGGATCAGGTAATCCAGCATTCGCTCCGCCGGCAACCGGCGCATCTTCACGAGCCAGTCAATAACTTCGCCCTGCCCCTCGATCTGCATCTCTCCCCGGGCATCCATCGTGAGCGCCACTACTCCCCGATACACGCCGGGCGCGAGGCGCTGGTTCAGCCTCATTTCCTCTTCGCAATTTTTCTTGCGTGCCGCGAGCGTGCTGAAATCCAGATAATCGTAGCGCACCGGTTTTTTGAGCTTGAAGGCATGGTGCGGCGTCAGGAAAACCCACGACATGTGGGTTTCCACCGCTTCGATGCGAGCCGGTTTCTCCGGATAGGTTTGCGGCTGCCGTAGCAGCGCAACCTTGGTCTCCTGATCCAGAACCGTTTCGCGCCGGGATAGCGGCTTCATGGTTCGGTTCTCTTTCCGGCCAGATGCCGCTGGAACCAGTGGGCGGCGGCGCTAGCGACCTGTTCGAGCGTTCCGGGTTCTTCGAACAGGTGGGTGGCGCCGGGGATGATCGTTAATTCCTTTTCGGCGCGCAGCTCACGGTACGCCTGGCGGTTTAGTTCGATCACCACGTCATCGTTCTCGCCCACGATCAGCAGCGTCGGCGCCTGCACACGCGGGAGATCGTCAAGCGCCAGATCGGGGCGTCCACCGCGCGACACCACGGCGCGTATCACCGGTCCCAGGGCCGCGGCCGCCTTGAGTGCCGCCGCCGCGCCGGTGCTGGCGCCGAAATAGCCGATCGCCAGATGGCGCGTTGCCGCCTGCTGTTTTACCCATTCCGTGGCGAGCTGCAAACGCTGCGTGAGCAGATCGATGTCGAAGCGATTCTCATAAATCCGGTCTTCTTTCTCGGTCAGCAGATCGAACAACAGTGTCGCGACGCCGCTCTCACGCAACACGCTGGCGACATAGTTGTTACGCGGGCTCAGGCGGCCGCTGCCACTCCCGTGCGCAAACAGCACGAGGCCTTTGGCACCGGGCGGCACGATGAGCGCGCCTTCATGGACATCGGCGTCCATCGGGATTCTGACCGGCTGTTCACGGTCACGGGCGGTCATGTTCCTTCACCCGTCCTTCCGGGGCCGCCGACCGCAGCAGCGCAATCACTTCCTCGTCGGTTACTTGGTAAAAAGAATCGTAATAGGCGCCGACCGCGCCAAGATAATAAGGAGAAGTGTCCAGCACCACGAACTCATCCACTTCGCGCGCAAGCCGCTCCACGGTATCGGGCGGCGCGACCGGTACCGCGACCACCAGATGCGCCGGCTTGCGGCCCCGGGCGTCGCGGATGGAGACTTCCATGGTAAGACCCGTGGCAATGCCATCGTCCACGATGATCGCCGTCTTTCCTGCCACCGGCGCCGGTGCGCGGCCGCCCAGATACAGCTCGCGGCGGCGGCGCGCTTCGTTGCGCTCGGATTCAACCTCCTGCCGGAACCATTGTGGATCCACGCGCGCGACTTCCCGCTGGTTGCACACCATCTCGCCGCTTTCCACGACGGCGCAGATGGCATATTCCGGCTGCAGCGGGTGACCGATTTTCCGGGGAATGAGGAGATCGAGCGGCATGCCCAGCGCGCGCGCAACGATCGCGCCCAGCACCACGCCGCCACGCGGCAGGGCGTAAACCACGCCGTCCTGGTTCTGGTATTTCTTCAGTGCCTGCGCGAGCCTCTTGCCCGCGTCGGCCCGGTCTTTGAAACGCATGGCACGGCTCCCGACTCTGCCCTAGGACCTCTAACAAGATAAAATTCCACCGCAAAGACGCAAAGAGCGCAAAGGAATAGATAAGAGCGTCCAACAAAATGAATCATTGTAGGGTGTGCTGAGCGACAGCGAAGCGCACCGTACAAGCTGTCTGGTGCGCAACGCTTCGCTTTTGCGCACCCTACAAAAACCCGTGAGTTCCATTTTGTTATGCACTCTAAGTATTTCTGTACTACAGAGATCTTCTTTGCGTCCTTCGCGCCTTTGCGGTGAGCTATTTTGTTATAGCTTTTTAACAAAAACAGAATATCCCCTTATGAGGGCACTTCCTTGATAACGGTCAAGGTTACACCGGGCGCGGCTAAGGAATGGATTCGGTGGTGTAACGCTGCACAAGGATACGGCTTGACCAGTAGTCCGGAGGCAGGCCGGCCTTGTGTTTGAGGTGGCGCAGGAATTCGCGCGGCTCGGGCAGCTGTTCCCACACCGAGGGTAGAAACGTGCCGCGATAGAAGCCTTCCTCGATGATCAAGCCATCCACCTGCGGACGCAACTGCGCCAGCAGATCCTCTTCGGAAGAAAACTGCACTGGCTCGGGCAGGCTTAATAGGGAGATGTGGATATCGAGGCGTTCGTATTCCGGCCAGGTCAGCGTCGGGAAACGCGTGTCGCGGAACGCCGCGCCGTAGGCGTTGCTCACCACGTCTTCGACCAGCGTCCGGCATGCCTCGAGCGTGCCGATGCAGCCGCGCAGCTTTTCATCGACCTGCAAGGTCACAAACGTGGCGCGCAAGACACGCAGCGGTTCTGCATAGTCGGTCGCCTGAATGGCGAATGTCTCGCCACGCAGGCCCTTCTTGATCGAATCCCCCGCCAATTGCAGAAGCTGCTGTTTGTGCGATGGCGCGAGGACGGACGTAATGTTATTCAAAGACATAAGCACCGTAGCCGACTACCCGGTCATGCGAACCGGCGGTGTCGCCGGAATTGCGCAGATCAATGGTCTTCGCCTTGAGGCCAAGCCGGCGCGCCACGTGCAACAGGCCGTTCACCGGGTTGCGCCCGCAGGCGTGATCGTAATCGATGTCCTCGGGCCGCAACTGCTCGATCGCCTGCGAGGTCGCGCGATCCAGTTTCTGCGCGGTTTTATAGTCGTGATAGTGACTCAGGTCCGAGCTGATGACGATCAGAGTTTCCGGACCGCCCCAGAGCAGATCGAGCACCTCGCCGACTTCCTCGGGCGCGGCGTCGCCCACCACCAGCGGTACCAGGCTGAACCCACCCAGCGCTTCCTGGAGGAACGGCAGATGCACCTCGAGGCTGTGTTCCTGCGCGTGGGCGGCGTCCATCACGCACACGTGAGGGAGAAGGGATATTTTTTTGACCGCTTCCTGATCCACCGCAATGCGGCCCAAGGGGGTCATAAAATAATCAGCGCTCGGGAGCGCCAACCCGTGAAACCCGACACGGTGCGCGGGACCGAGCAGCACCACGCGCGTGATACGGCCGCGCGCGGGTTTGAGCCGCGCATAAGCCGACGCCGCGACCGGGCCGGAATAGATATAGCCCGCGTGCGGCGCGATGATGGCCTTGGGTACGGTCCCGGCCGCGGGCACCGCGCCGAGAAAATCCGCGACCATCGCGTGCAATTCACGCGGATCTTCCGGGTAAAACAGGCCGGCCACCGCCGCGTTTCGCACATTAGCCATGAGCTTTTCCACTGGAAACCAGTTACTACAATGTGCCCGACCGGTGCTGATTTCAAGTAAAACAAGGCAGGCGTAGTATGGATGTTGATATAACCCGTCCCTGGCCGCACTTATTACTCATGTCCACGGAAGCGGAAATCCTCGATTCGGCGTCGGTGGTCCCGACCCGCTACTGGCACAAGCTCGACGACGGGCGGGTGCAGTGCGATGTATGCCCGCGTTATTGTAAGCTGCACGAAGGCCAGCGTGGCCTGTGCTTCGTGCGCGGCAACCATAACGATCAGATCGTGCTCACCACCTATGGCCGCTCGAGCGGCTATTGCGTGGACCCGATCGAGAAGAAACCGCTCAATCATTTTCTCCCCGGCACCCCGGTCCTTTCCTTCGGCACCGCCGGCTGCAACCTGGCCTGCAAGTTCTGCCAGAACTGGGACATCAGCAAATCGCGCGAACTCGACACGCTGATGGATCAGGCATCGCCCCAGACCATCGCACACGCGGCCAAAAAACTCGATTGCCGCAGCGTAGCCTACACCTACAACGATCCAGTCATCTTCATGGAATACGCGATCGACGTCGCCAAGGCCTGCCGTGAACTCGGCATTAAATCCGTCGCGGTCACGGCAGGGTACATGTGCGACGAGCCGCGGCGCGAGTTTTACCAATACATGGACGCGGCCAACGTGGACCTCAAGGCCTTCACCGAGAATTTCTACTGGAAGGTGACCGGCTCGCATCTGCAGCCCGTGCTCGACACGCTCAAGTACCTCAAGCACGAAACCAAGGTATGGTTCGAGATCACCACCCTGCTCATTCCCGGCCTCAATGACTCGGAGAAGGAGCTCGAGGAAATGACACAATGGGTGGCGGAAAATCTCGGGCCCGACGTGCCGATGCACTTCACCGCGTTTCACCCGGACTGGAAGATGCGCGACATCCCGGCGACACCGCCGGCCACGCTCATCAACGCGCGCCGGATCGCGATGAAAAACGGCGTGCGCTATGCCTATACCGGCAACGTGCACAACGAAGCGGGCGATTCAACCTATTGCCATCACTGCGGTGCCAAAGTCATCGGGCGCGACTGGTACAATCTCACCGCCTGGAATCTCGACAAAGACGGCAAGTGCATAGCCTGCGGCACCGCCTGCGCCGGGGTGTTCGAGGCCAAACACGGCAACTGGGGCGCGCGACGACTGCCGGTGCGCCTGGCGAATTTCGCCGCCTGATTCCCCCGCCGGTCCAGCGCGATGCGATCGCGGTTTGACGGCCATCATGTTTCCGCGGGGATAACGGTGGTATATATCTGTTCATGTCAGACACCGCGGGAAAAATTTTCGATCTTCCCGAAATGCGTAATCGCGGGCAGGTATTCCGCGACCGTACACACGCCGGGGATGTGCTGGCGAGGGTGTTGAGTGCGTTACGCGGAACAGACGCACTGATCCTCGCGATTCCGGCCGGTGGCGTACCGGTGGCGTCGGAGGTGGCGAAACAACTCAGCCTGCCGCTCGATCTCGCGGTCGTCAGCAAGATCACGTTGCCCTGGAGCACGGAATCGGGATACGGCGCGGTGGCCTTTGATGGCTCGGTGCGCCTGAATCGGGAACTGATCGCGGTTCTGGGATTGCGGCCGGAAGCGGTGCAGGACGGCATCGCCCGCACAAAAGAAAAAGTGGAACGCCGTCTGCGTCAGTTGCGCGGGGATCCTTATCTACCGGATCTCAGACACCGCACCATCATCCTGATTGACGATGGTCTGGCTTCCGGATTTACCCTGCTCACCGCGGTGGAGGCGATACGTCGTCTTGCCGCGGACAAAATCATCGTCGCGATTCCGACAGGACATGCGAACGCCGTCGCACGAATTGCCGCCGAAGTGGACTCGCTGTATTGTCCGAATATCCGTGAAGGCATGAGTTTTGCCGTCGCCGATGCTTACGAGCAGTGGACGGACGTGGATGAAGCGACGGTCATCGACATCATGCGCCGCTTCCAAAAAAACCATTAATGCAGCCTGTTCCAGGCCATGAACAAGAAACGCTGGGAACATTTTCCACACGAAGCCGATATGGGCGTGCGCGGGATTGGTAATTCCAAGGAAGAGGCTTTCGAGCAGACGGCTATCGCCATGTCCGCCGTGATTACCGATCCCGCAATAATATCCGCTGTTGAAAGAGTGGAAATTGCCTGTGCCGCACCGGACGATGAACTGCTGCTGGTGGACTGGCTCAACGCGCTCGTATACGAGATGGCCACGCGCAAATGGCTTTTCGGCCGCTTCGAGGTTCATATTAAGGAACACCAACTCGTCGCCAGCGTTTGGGGCGAACCGATGGATACCGCCAAACATCAACTGGCGGTCGAGATCAAGGGCGCGACCTACACCGCGTTGCGGGTCGCGCGCGAGAGCAATGGCGAATGGGTTGCCCAGTGTGTCGTTGACGTTTAACCGGGAGTGATGCCGCCATGGATATCGCGCTCTTTGCCCGTCACACCGATTACGAATGGGAAATCGCTCCCCACGGCGCCATGCGCGTGCCGGCGGTGATCTACGCCGACGAAACCCTGATCCGCGCGATGGACCACAAGGTCTATGAGCAGGTGTGCAACGTCGCTACCTTGCCCGGCATCGTGAAGGCGTCCTATGCCATGCCCGACGCGCATTGGGGCTACGGCTTTCCCATCGGCGGCGTGGCCGCGTTTGATGCAGAACAAGATGGGGTGGTATCTGCCGGGGGTGTGGGTTTTGATATCAGCTGCGGCGTGCGCTGCCTGCACACCGGACTAAACACCGAAGACGTCATGGCAGTTCAGAAAGCGCTGGCCGATACCTTATATAGGGAAATTCCCGCCGGTCTCGGGAGCACCGGCGCCATCCGCCTGAATCAATCCGAAATGGATGCGATGCTTACAGGCGGCGCGGCCTGGGCCGTGAAACGCGGTTACGGGAGCGCAGCGGACCTCGAACACATCGAGGAGCAGGGCCAGATGCGCGGCGCGCGCCCGGACTGCGTGTCCGAGCAGGCGAAGAAACGCCAGCGTGACGAGATGGGCACGCTCGGCAGCGGGAATCATTATCTCGAGGTGCAGAAGGTCGTGAAGGTTTTCGACACGAATGCGGCGAATATTTTTGGCATTCGCGAAAACGACGTCGTCGTCAGCATTCACTGCGGTTCGCGCGGCCTCGGGCATCAGATCGGCACCGAGTTCCTGAAGGAAATGGTGATCGCCGCCGCGGGCTACGGCATCATGCTCCCCGACCGCGAACTCGCCTGTGCGCCGATCAACTCCCCGCTGGGCGAGGATTATCTCGGCGCGATGCGCGCCGCGATCAACTGCGCTTTCGCCAACCGCCAGATCCTGACCCATCTCGTGCGCGATGCCTTCGCCACGGTACTGCCCAAGGCGCGCCTGCCGCTGCTTTACGATGTCTCGCACAACACCTGCAAGGTCGAAGAGCATGTCGTGGACGGTAAGCCGCACCAACTCTACGTGCACCGCAAGGGCGCGACGCGCGCCTTCGGCCCGGGTCATCCGGATATACCCGCGGCACTGCGCAGCGTGGGCCAGCCGGTGCTGATCGGCGGCTCGATGGGCACCGGCTCCTATATCCTTGCCGGCGCCAGTGAAGGCGAAGCGCTGTCATTCAGCTCCGCCTGCCATGGCGCCGGACGCGCCATGAGCCGGCACCAGGCGTACAAGACCTGGAAGGGGCGACAGGTGATTGACGAGCTGGCCGCGCGCGGGATCCTGATTCGCAGTCGGTCCGGACGCGGCGTGGCTGAGGAAGCGCCGGGCGCCTACAAGGACGTGTCTGCCGTCGTGGACGCCGCCGATGCCGCCGGCCTCGCGCACAAGGTGGCGCGGCTGGAGCCCTTGATTTGCATAAAAGGATAAATTCAATCTCACCGCAAAGACGCAAAGGACGAATAAAATATTTTTCGTTGTTTCTTGCTTCCTTCGCGCTCTTTGCGTCTTTGCGGTAAATAATCATTTATGCCCGTCCATAACGCCGACATCGCCACGCTCTTCGAGGAGATCGCCGACCTGCTCGAAATCGATAACGCGAATCCCTTCCGCGTGCGCGCCTATCGCAACGCTGCCCGCCAGCTGCAGGGAACGGGCGTGCCGGCGGCGGATATGGTGGCGAAGGGCGAGGATCTCACCGAATTGCCCGGCATCGGCGACGACCTGGCCGCCAAGATTCAGGAGATCGTCGAGACCGGCAAGTGCCAGTTCCTGGAGAAGCTGCGCCAGAAAACTCCGCCGACCATCACCGAGCTGCTTAAAATTCCGGGCCTCGGGCCCAAACGCGTGCGTGCGCTGTACCACGAACTTGACGTGCACACACTCGAACAACTGGCGCGTGCGGCACGCGACGGGCGTATCCGCAAGCTTCCCGGTTTCGGCGAGAAAACCGAACAGACCATCCTCGAAGCGATCTCCGCGCATGTCGAAAAGCAGGCCCGCTTCAAGCTGGCCGTGGCGGCACAGTACGCCGAACCGTTGAGGAAATATCTCGAAAAAATTTCCGGCGTGAAACAGGCGGTGCTCGCCGGCTCCTACCGCCGCTTCAAGGAGACCGTGGGCGATATCGATATTCTGGTGACATCCGGTAACACAGAAAATGTGATGGACCGCTTCGTCGCCTATGACGAGGTCAAGGACGTGATGGCCAAAGGTTCCACGCGCGCCACGGTGATCCTCAAGTCCGGCCTGCAGGTGGATGTGCGGGTCGTGAACGAGGATTGCTTTGGCGCTGCTTGGCAGTACTTCACCGGCTCCAAGGCGCACAACATCGAGATTCGCCGCTTGGCCCAGGAGCACGGGCTCAAGATCAGCGAATACGGCGTATTCAAGGGTGAAAAGCGAATCGCGGGCGATACGGAAGAATCCGTGTATCGCTCGGTAGGCCTGCCGTGGATCCAGCCCGAACTGCGCGAAAACCGCGGTGAGATCGAAGCCGCGCGCGCCGGCAAGCTCCCGAAGCTGGTGGAATTCGCCGACCTCAAGGGCGACCTCCACGCCCACACCAAGGCCACCGATGGGCACCATACACTGCGCGAAATGGCCGACGCCGCGCGCCAGCATGGCTTTGAATACCTCGCCATTACCGAACACTCGCGCCGGCTCACCGTGGCGCACGGGCTCGATCCGCAACAGTTGCGCAGACAGATGAACGAGATCGACAAGCTGAATGGCCAGCTCAAGAACATCACCCTATTAAAAGGCATCGAAGTGGACATCCTCGAGGACGGCGCTCTCGACCTGCCGGATGACGTCCTGTCCGAGTGCGATCTGGTGGTCGGCGCCGTGCACAGCAAGTTCAATCTCGCGCGCGCCAAACAGACCGAACGCATTCTGCGCGCCATGGATCATCCGCATTTCACCATCCTCGCCCACCCGACGGGCCGCCTGCTGGATACGCGCGAGCCCTATGATGTGGACATGCTCAAGATCATCCGCCGCGCGCGTGAGCGCGGCTGTTTTCTCGAACTCAATGCGCACCCGGAACGCCTGGATCTTCTGGACATCTACTGCCAGATGGCGCGCGACGAAGCGGTGCTCGTGGCCATCAGCTCCGATGCCCACAGCACCCAGGACTTCGATAACCTTGTCTATGGCGTGGGCCAGGCACGACGCGGCTGGCTGGAAAAAAGGGATGTGCTCAATACCCGGTCGCTCAAGCTGCTGCGACCGCTGCTTAAGCGTACAATTTCTTAAGCAACGGAATGGGAGCGGACACAAAAGACGCGCCGCTCAATTCCGCCAACCAGAGACAAAAGACTATGGCGAGTCCCGCACAAAAAATCAGCATAAGTGCCGGCGATGCACTCATCGTGGTTGACGTGCAGAACGACTTTTTGCCCGGCGGAAGTCTTGCGGTTCCGGATGGGGATGCGGTGGTACCGGTGTTGAACCGCTATCTCGCTGAATTTTCCGCGCGCGAATTGCCCGTCTACGCCACGCGCGACTGGCATCCGGCGAATCACTGTTCGTTCAAGGCCCGGGGCGGTCCCTGGCCGCCGCACTGCGTCGCTGAATCCCCCGGCGCGCAATTTGCCGCCCCGCTGAGATTTCCTTCCGGCACCCTCGTCATCTCCAAAGCGACCCAGCCGGACAAGGATGCCTACTCCGGATTCGAAGGCACCGATCTCGACGCGCGTCTGCGCGCGCGGAAAATAAAACGATTGTTCATCGGCGGACTGGCCACCGATTACTGCGTGCTGAACACGGTGCGCGATGCACGCCGGCTGGACTACAATGTGTATTTGCTGTCCGATGCCATCCGCGCGGTCAATATAAACCCGAATGATGGACCCAAGGCCGAAGCGGAAATGCAGCACCTCGGCGCGAAACCCATTACCCTGGCGGCCCTCGGCACATGATCGAACCCCGGAAAAGTCCCCTGCTCACCGACCTGTACCAGCTCACCATGCTGCAGGCGTACTTCGCGCAGGGGATGAACGATATCGCCGTCTTCGAGTTTTTTGTCCGGCGGCTGCCGCGGAACCGCAATTTTCTGATGGCGGCCGGGCTCGATCAGGTGCTGCAATTCCTCGAAAACCTGCGCTTCACCGGGGACGAACTCGATTGGGTGCGGAACAGCGGGCGCTTCAGCCGGGACTTTCCCGATCAACTCGCCAAACTGCGCTTCACCGGCGACGTGCATGCCATGCCGGAAGGCACGTTGTTCTTCGCCGACGAACCGATTCTGCGCGTGACGGCACCCATCGCCCAGGCGCAACTCGTCGAAAGCCGGATCATCAACCTGCTGCATTTCCAGACGCTGGTGGCATCGAAAGCCGCGCGCGCGGTGTTAACCGCCCCGGGGAAACTGCTCGTGGACTTCGGCATGCGCCGCGCGCACGGTGCCGAGGCAGCGCTGTTCGCCGCGCGTGCCAGTTATATCGCCGGGTTCGATGGCACTTCCAATGTCCTCGCGGGTGCCGACTTCGGCATTCCCACCTTCGGCACCATGGCACATTCGTTTATCGAGGCGCATGACTCCGAGGAGCATGCCTTCGAGCGCTTTGCCCGCGCGCAGCCGGAGAACGTGACGCTGCTCATCGACACGTATGACACGGAGGCCGCGGCACACAAGGTGGTGCAGCTGGCGCCGCGACTGAAGACAGCCGGCATTACCGTCAAGGCGGTCCGTATCGACAGCGGCGATCTCGCGCTCCATGCGCATAACGTGCGCCGGATTCTGGACGCCGCGGGACTGAAGGAAATCGGTATTTTCTCGAGCGGCAGCCTCGATGAATATGCGTTGCGAAACCTCCTGTCACAGGGCGCGCCCATTGACGGCTTCGGGGTGGGCACGAGCATGGCCACCTCGGCCGATGCGCCGTACCTCGACTGTGCGTACAAGCTGCAGGAATATGCCGGGCGTGCGCGGCGCAAACGCTCCGAAGGCAAGTCCACCTGGCCGGGGCGCAAACAGGTGTATCGCGCATTTGACGCAAGCGGCGTCATGACCGGCGACGTGCTCACGCTCGAAACCGATCTGCAACCGGGAGAGGCTCTGATCCGGCCGATGATGCGAAACGGCAAGCGCGTGAACCAACCGGAAACGCTCGAGGACAGCCGCCGGCGCGCGGCGGAGCAACTCCAGCGGCTGCCGCGCCACTTGCGCGAACTCGAGGACGCGCCGCCCTACCCCGTCAGCGTCGCACCGGCGCTGCGCGAACTGGCAGTGGCGGTGGACCGCGGAGTCATACAAAATTGACGAACCATGGCTGACGATCCCTTCATCACCGAGATTTCCCGACATATCTGGGACAGCAAGTACCGTTTCCGCGACGGCGATGTCGTGCACGACCGGACCGTCGACGACACCTGGCGGCGCATCGCGCGCGCCCTCGCCGACGTGGAAAAAGGCGACTGCGCCCAATGGGAGCAACGCTTCCACCAAGTATTACGAAATTTCAGATTTCTCCCCGGCGGGCGCATCCAGGCCGGCGCCGGCACCAGCCGGCGCGTGACGCTTTTCAACTGCTTTGTCATGGGCACGATCGAGGATTCGATGGACAGCATCTTCGATGGCCTCAAGGAAGGCGCGCTCACCATGCAGCAAGGCGGCGGCGTGGGTTACGACTTCTCGACGCTGCGACCGAAAGGCGCCCAAGCCAAAAGCGTCGGCACCGTGGCCTCGGGTCCGGTGTCATTCATGCAGATCTGGGACGCGATGTGCGGGACACTGCTTTCCACCGGCGCACGGCGCGGCGCCATGATGGCGACGCTGCGCTGCGATCATCCCGACATCGAGGCATTTATCGACGCCAAGCGCGACCGCCACGTGCTGCGGCATTTCAATCTCTCGGTGCTGGTCACGGATGCTTTCATGGAAGCGGTGAGCCAAGACCAGGATTGGGCGCTGGTATTTCCCCTGGAAGATGGCGCTTCGATTGAATTCGAAACCATCATGCGCCACTGGTCGGGCCATCCTGAACCGGTGCGCTGCCGCGTTGCCAGGCGCGTGCGCGCCCGTGAACTGTGGGACCGGCTCATGCACGCCACCTATGAATACGCCGAGCCGGGCGTGCTGTTCATTGACCGCATCAATGAATTCAACAATCTCCGGTATCGCGAGCAGATCAGCGCGACCAACCCCTGCGGCGAAATTCCGTTGCCGCCGTACGGCGCCTGCGATCTCGGCTCGATCAACCTGACCGCGTTCGTGCACGCGCCTTTCAGCGACCAGGCGCGCCTGGATCTGGACGGCATCGAGCAAACCGCCGCCATCGCCACGCGCATGATGGACAACGTCATCGACGCCTCGCTGTTCCCTCTGGATGAACAGGCGGCGCAGGCGCGCGGCTCGCGGCGCATCGGGCTCGGCCTCACGGGGCTGGCGGACACGCTCGTCATGCTCGGCCTGCACTATGCCGAGGGACCGGCACGCACGCTGGCCGCACGCATCATGCAGCTGATCTGTCACACGGCCTACCGCACTTCGATCGAGCTGGCGAAGGAAAAAGGCGTGTTCCTGTTCTTCGAGCGTGAAAAATACCTGGATGGCAAATTCTTCCAGACACTGCCGCCCGACATCCAGGAGGGCATCGGCCGACATGGCCTGCGCAACAGCCACCTGACCGCCATCGCGCCGACCGGCACCATCAGCCTGCTGGCCAACAATATATCGAGCGGCCTGGAGCCGGTGTACGAGTACAGCCTCACCCGGCGCGTGCTGGAACTGGACGGCACTTACACCGAACATGAATTGACCGATTATGCCTTGCGCCGGTGGCGCGAAACGCACGGCGAGGAAAAGTTGCCCGCCATGTTCGTCGACACGCGCTCGCTGGCGCCGACGGCGCATCTCGAGATGCAGGCCGCTCTGCAAGCTTTCGTGGACAATTCCATTTCTAAAACCATCAATGTCCCGCGCGATTATCGGTTTGACGATTTCAAGGAAATCTACGCGCAGGCCTATCGCATGGGTCTCAAGGGCTGCACCACGTTCCGCCCCAATCCCGTTACCGGCGAGGTGCTGCGGGGCGAGAGCGCCGGCGAATCTGCGCCGCACTGCTGCAACGCCGAACGCGAGGCGGATTAACGGCGGTCCTGCGCTCGCTGTTATCCGGGGCCGCATCCCGATACAATCCGCGAACAAAGTTTCAGATAGGCTCCATGAAAAAAGCGGCAATTGGAAAACCCGTCCCCGACGCAGCCGTTCAGGCCACCGGCGGCAAGACCCTGCACCTGCATGACCTTAAGGGAAAGTGTGCGGTGCTGTACTTTTACCCCAAGGACAATACCCCGGGTTGCACCCTTGAGGGCCAGGATTTCCGCGATCAGTACCGCCAGTTCCAGAAACTCAAGACCGCCGTCTACGGTGTCTCGCGCGACAGCCTGGCCTCGCACGAGAAGTTCAAGGCCGATCTCAAGTTTCCCTTTGAGCTTATCTCCGATGCAGATGAAAAACTTTGCCAGCTGTTCGACGTGATCCGTGAAAAGAGCCTTTATGGCAGGAAATATCTCGGCGTCGACCGCAGCACCTTCATCCTCGACCAGGACGGCGTATTGCGCCGCGAATTCCGCGGCGTCAAGGTTAAAGGACACGTGGATGAGGTGATCGCCGAGATCAAGAAACTACAAACTCCCGCATCAAAAGATAAATGACCGCTAAAAAGAAGATTTTCGTAGTCGACACCAACGTTCTCGTTCACGACCCGGCCTCGATACTGCGCTTCCAAGAGCACGATGTGTACATCCCCATCGTGGTGCTGGAAGAACTCGATAATATCAAGGTCGGCATGTCGGAAGTGGCGCGCAACGTGCGTCAGGTCAGCCGTCTGCTGGATGAATTGGTCGAAAAAGCCAACGGTGACATCAGCCACGGTATAAAGCTTCCCTCGGTTTCGAAAGACATCGAAACCGGTCACCTGTATTTCCACATGGAGGCGGTACGCAGTCCGTTGCCTTTCGGCCTCTCGAGCCGCAGCACGGACAACGATCTGCTCGGTATCACGCTCGATCTCGGTAAAAGTCATCCCGACCGCCAGGCCATCCTGGTCACCAAAGACATCAACCTGCGTCTCAAGGCGCGGGCCTTGGGCATCCTGGCCGAGGATTACACCAACGATCAGGTGCTGGACGATGCCAATCTGCTTTATACCGGGACGGAGAAACTGGAAGCAGACTTCTGGGAAAAGCACAGCAAAGACATGGAGTCCTGGAAAGAAGAAGGTCGCACGTTTTATCGCCTGCGCGGACCCAAGGCGCGCGCCTGGTTGCCTAACCTGTTCCTGTACAGCAATGAGCAGCGTCCCTTCGAGGCCGTGGTGCGGCGCATCGAGAATGACGCGGCCATCATCGAGGTCATCAAGGACTATGGCTCGGAGCGTAACAAAGTCTGGGGCATCCACGCCCGCAACCGCGAGCAGAATTTCGCGTTGAATTTGCTGATGGACCCGGAGGTGGATTTCGTCAGCCTGCTCGGCCAGGCTGGCACCGGCAAGACGCTGCTCACGCTCGCCTCGGCATTGATGTTAACGCTGGAGACCAAGCGCTACGCGGAAATCATCATGACACGCATGACGGTACCGGTGGGCGAGGACATCGGCTTCCTCCCCGGGACCGAAGAGGAGAAGATGGGTCCGTGGATGGGGGCGCTGGAAGACAACCTCGACGTGCTGCAGGAAACCGCGACCCAGGAACACGGCGCCTGGGGCCGCGCCGCCACCCATGACCTGTTGCGCAGCCGCATCCGCATCAAGTCGCTCAATTTCATGCGCGGCCGCACGTTCCTGAAAAAATTCCTCATCATCGACGAAGCCCAGAACCTGAGTCCGCACCAGATCAAAACCCTCGTCACCCGCGCCGGCCCCGGCAGCAAGATCGTCTGCCTCGGCAATATCGCCCAGATCGACACGCCGTACTTGACGGAAACGACTTCGGGCCTCACCTACGTCGTGGACCGCTTCAAGCAGTGGGAGCACAGCGGGCATATCACATTGCAGCGCGGTGAGCGCTCACGGTTGGCGGATTACGCGTCGGAAATCCTGTGATTTAAATCTTCAATGCAAAGCCGCGAAAAATTAATCATTTAGGTTGCCAAACTGATAAGGACCTTTGTTCGGCGGGTTACGGCAAAAACCGCCTAACCCGCCCTACATTATTATTCATCTTTATTATTATTCCCGGTCAACTTTTCGTAATGCGAGCGAAACAGAATTTCCAGCTCCTCAATCACCTCGGTTTTTTCCCGCCCCTTCATCACATGCTCAGTCATGAGATCTGAGGTTTGATTCAGCAGTTTCCTCACATCCAGCATCGGATAAGTCGCGCGCAAGCGCTTGACCGCCTTGACGACGCTCTCCTCGGTGGGACGGGAAATATCGAGCGGTGCGGGAATTTCGACGGCGGTGACGCTCGACGTTGCCGCCACACCGGCCGTTCCATGGCGTATCAGCAGAAACTCGGCAAACTCCAACAACGCCGCGGCCTGCGCGGCGGGGAGCCGCTGAACGATGTCAGTAAGGCGTTTTTCAATATCGTCTGGCACGGACAGTCACCGAGGCGCGTCGATGGTTTTTTATATTACTGCGCGGAACGTTTTTCACAATGTTCGTGGGCAAAATCCATGAATTCTTCCACGGCGCGTAACCGGAACTTCTGCCGCTGGAAAACGATGGAGAACGGCCGTTCGAGCTGTGGCTCGAGCGGGATCGCGGCCAGCGTGCCGAGCTTCAATTCTTTCACGACCGTCGCCTGCGAGACGATGGACACGCCCAGCCCCGCCTCGACCGCGCTTTTGACGGCTTCGGGATTACCCACTTCAACATTGATATTAAGATCGTAAAACTGCATATTGTTTTTCTCGAGATAGTCGCTGATGAACTCGCGCGTGCCGGAGCCTTCTTCGCGGGCGACAAACGGCAGGCCGGGCAGATCCTTAACGATGATCTTTGACTTCTTCGCCAGCGGATGCTGTGGCGGGCAGATGAACACGAGCTTGTCGTGCCAACAGACCTCGACCACGAGGTTCTTGTTTGAAATAGGCGACTCGACAATACCCACGTCCACGGAATTGTCCTCGACCATGTGCACGATACCTTCGGAGTTCGAGACCTTGAGGCGGATATTAATGCCGGGGTGTTTTTCCTTGAATGTGCCGAGCAGGCTCGGGAGCATGTATTCCGCGATCGTGGTACTCGCGCCAATGATCAGAATACCGCTGACATCCCCCGTCATCTCACGCACACGGTTGTCCATCTCGGCATACAGCGTGATGATGCGTTCCGCGTATTCAAATACGCGCTCACCGGCGGCGGTGAGGCTGATGCGGTTGTGGGTGCGGTCGAACAGCCGCGTGTTGAAATACTCCTCGAGCTGGCGGATCTGGAAGGTCACGGCGGGTTGCGTCATGTGCAACGTCTCGGCCGCCTTGGTGAAGCTCAACAACCGCGCGACGGTGTGAAATACCTGCAGTCTTCTATCCGCCATCCGATTATCTCATCCACGTTTAAGCCGTTTGCCGGCAAGAATTTATTATGCAAGACGGCGCATTTCAACACAAAGGCCGTGCCATGGATACTCGATTACGGTGAAACTGGCCGTGCGGATACTGACGCCACCATCGCGCCCGGTAAAGTCTAGGTGAATCCTTGCAGTTTGAGCTTGAGGTCGGTGGGGCTGGTCGCGTAGAACAGAGCGGTTTCTTCATCGATGAGCCCCTGCTTGACCAGATTGAGCAGGGACGAATCGAAACTGAGCATGCCCTCGGCCACCGTTCCCTTGCGGATGAGGTCGGCCAGCTCCTTGATCTTGATCGGGTCCAGTATGTATTCACGCGAGAGCGCCGACACCGTCATCACTTCGCACGCCACGATACGGCCTTGGCCGTTCTTGCGCGGCAACAACCGTTGGCTCACCACCCCACGCAGATTCTGCGCCAGCTTGGCACGGATACCGACCTGCGCTTCGGGCGAGAAGCTCGTGACGATGCGTGAGATCGTCTCGGCCGCCCCCGGTGAATGCACCGTTGAGAATACCAGATGACCGGTTTCCGCCGCTGTCATCGCCGTGTCAATGGTTTCCGGATCGCGCATTTCACCCAGCAGGATCACATCCGGGTCTTCGCGCAATGCGGCGCGCATGGCATCGGCAAACGTATTGGTGTCAATCCCGATTTCGCGCTGGGTGATGATCGAGCGCTTCTCGGAGAACAGGAATTCGACCGGATCCTCGATGGTGATGATATGTTCGCTGCGCACGAGATTGATACTGTTGATAAGCGAGGCCAGAGTGGTGGATTTTCCGGAGCCGGTCGAGCCCGTCAGCAATATCAGACCGCGCTCCAGTTTCGTGAAATCCGTTACGATCTCTGGCAGGAACAATTCTTCGGGTGATGGGATTTTGGTGCTGATGACGCGCAGCACCATGCCGATCGAACCGCGCTGAAAAAAAATGTTAGCGCGCACGCGCCCGATGTCCTTGAAGCCGATGGAAAGGTCTACCTGATGAGCCTGTTCAAACTGCGCCAGCAGCCGTGCCGACATCATGGTGCGCGACAAGCGCTCCATAAAATCCGGCGGTAAAGGCGGTATCTCGCGCAACGCCAGCAAATTGCCATCGATTCTCAGGATCGGATGGTTACGGGTGCGCAGATGAATATCCGAGGCGCCGACACGCACAGCATGCGCCAGCACCTGGCTCAAGAGCTTGAGCGGGTCCGTTGTTCCGCTGATCGTGGCGATCGCGCTGCCGGCATCGCCGCCCGGGGGAGTGGCAGCACTGTTTTTCGGATGGGTGGCTTCGGACATCGTCACTCTGGGTAGGTGAGGTCTGTGTTTAGTTTAGATCATTTTCAGCCGGACGCGATTTGATGGATTTGGCGGCCAGCCGCGTGAATGCGGTGAACATCCACAAAAAATCAGACACGCCGAGGCGTGTCTGATGTGTCTCCGCCTAACCTGCGGAGGCAAGCAACCGTTTTAAACCACCCTTATTGGCGCTTGAACCCAGCCACGGCTTCCAACGCCAACTGGATACCCCAGGGAGCGGTCATGATCTTGGTAAAACCATGTTCGCCGTACATTTTCGTGTCAGGGAAATTCAAGGCAATACGAAAACGCGCACGCAACGCGATCACGCTATTACCGCTCACCATCAGCTCATAAGGCAGGTAGGCAGTATGCTTTAGATCGGTAAAATCGACGATATCGATTATTTCCTTGTCGGTATCCTTGTTGCCCTTGTCAACACCGTCTCCCGTGGCGATCGCCACGCCAAACACGCTGATATCCTTGCCCGGAAAATCAATGCGATAAACTTTCTTGGTGCCGCCCACGCCCGCGGCCAGATTCTTCTCCACCGTTTCAACCGCGGTTTTGTAATCGGGGTGCTCCTTGAAATGATCGACATCCGCGAAATACGGCATGAACATCGCGTAACGGTATTTGCCCGGTGCCAGATTTTCCTCCGCGATCCCCTTTTCCGAACCAAATGACTTCACGGCACCCAGGGCAGCCTTCAGCTTGGCGGAGATATCTTCAAGCTTTCCCATGCCATATGCCGTGCCGAGATAAATCGGATTCACATACGCGACCTGGATTTTGCCTTTCACGTCGGTCACGCTGACCCGCTGGGCGGCGCCGAACCCGCCGTTGGGCACCTTGGCAGCCGCCGTTTTCAGATCGTTGTTGGTGACGCAAATCACCATAGCGCCGGCAAACGGCGAATAACTGCCGACGATCTCAAACCCCTGCTGCGTCAGCTTCGTCTTCACTGCCTCCGTCGCCAACTTGAGATCGCCGGGCGGTGCATCGCCCAGAATGAAAGGCTTGAGGGATTCAGCCGCCGCCTGGGTAGACATCCACAAGCAGGCGCTCACCATGATCAAATATCTGCTTACACTT
>JAUSDQ010000323.1 GCA_030650525.1 Sulfuricaulis sp. | reverse complement strand
CATGCCTATTGCCTCATGAGCAACCACTATCACCTCGTGATCGAAACCCCCGAGCCGAACCTCGCGCGCGGCATGCGCCAGTTAAACGGTGTCTATACCCAAGCCTTCAACCGTCGCCATCGCCAAGTCGGACATCTCTTCCAAGGCCGTTACACCGCCATCCTGGTCGACAAGGACCCGTACCTGCTCGAACTGGCCCGCTACGTCGTCTTAAATCCCGTGCGCGCCGGCATGGTCAAATCGGCGGGTCAGTACCCCTGGAGCAGCTACCGCGCCATGATCGGCAGAGCCCCGGCGCCCGCGTGGCTGGAGACGGACTTTCTGCTCGCGCAACTCGCTCCCCGTCGTAGCGACGCTCGACAACGTTATGTCCGCTTCGTCGCCGACGGCAAAGATCAGCCTAAAATCTGGCAACATCTGCGTGGACAGATCTACCTGGGTGACGAAGCCTTCGTCAAGAAACTGCACCGTCGCGTCACCGCCGAAGAGCGGCTGAAAGAGGTCCCGCGTGCGCAACGCCGGCCCGATCCCAAGCCGATCGAGCACTATGTGCACCACGCACGCGATCCCAAACAAGCCATGACCGCCGCCTATCAAAGCGGCGGTTACACCCTGGCCCAGATCGCCAAACACTTCAAGGTGCATTACAGTACGGTCAGTCGCGCGGTGGGGCGGCGAGCGCCAGCAGGAGAACAGTCATGAGATGTTGCATTGCAAGACCTGACCCCATGTGGGACCCTGGGGTATCGGACCCCGATGGAATATGAAAATGGTCTTAGCTAGGGTGTTCGGGTTGGGTTGACCACTACAGTAGTTATCTAAAATCTTAGAGGTTAATTATGAAAATTTTCTACGACAAAGACGCCGATCTTTCCATTATTCGCGGCAAGAAAGTCACCATCGTGGGCTACGGCTCGCAGGGCCACGCGCATGCGTTGAATTTGAAGGACAGCGGGGTGCAGGTGACGGTTGGGTTGCGCGAGGGCTCGGCTTCGGTCGCGAAGGCGAAGAACGCCGGACTCACCGTGAAGAACGTGGCGGAGGCGGTCAAGGACGCGGACGTGGTTATGATCGTCGCACCGGACGAGCAGCACAAGAAGATATACCACGAGAGTATTGAGTCAAACATAAAAAAGGGCGCGAGCCTCGCGGTGGCGCACGGTTTCTCGATCCATTTCGGTTTTATCCAGCCGCGCGCCGATCTCGACGTCATCATGATTGCGCCCAAGGGTCCGGGCCATCTGGTGCGTTCGACCTTTACCCAGGGCGGCGGCGTGCCGTGCCTGATCGCGATGAAGCAGGATGCCTCGGGCAAGGCCAAGTCCACGGCGCTTTCCTATGCCTCGGCCATCGGCGGTGGACGCGCCGGTGTGATCGAGACGACGTTCAAGGACGAGACCGAGACCGATCTTTTCGGCGAACAGGCGGTGCTGTGCGGCGGTGCCTCCCATCTGGTGCAGGCCGGCTTTGAGACACTGGTGGAAGCGGGTTATCCGCCGGAGATGGCGTACTTCGAATGTCTGCATGAGCTGAAACTTATTGTTGACCTCATGTACGAAGGCGGTATCGCCAACATGCGTTACTCGATCTCGAACACGGCTGAATACGGCGATTACACGCGTGGCCCGCGCATCGTGAACGAGCAGACCAAGGCCGAGATGAAAAAAATTCTCAAGGAAATCCAGTCCGGACAGTTCGCCAAGGAATGGATGGCGGAGAACGAAACCGGCGGCAAGCGTTTTCCCGAGATGCGCGCCCAGGGCGCGAAGCATCCGATCGAGGAAGTTGGCGCCAAGCTGCGCGATATGATGCCCTGGATCAAGGCCCATCGCATCGTTGATAAGACCACAAACTAAAGCTATATCATAATCCCTCTCCCCTCCGGGGAGAGGGGGTTTTGAGATAGGTTCCAAAATAATATATATGGAAAATAAATACCCCATCCTGGCCCGCGAGGGCCGGTGGCATATCGCGCTGGCCGCGAGCGCGGCGCTGGCCGTGCATTATTTTGCCGGACCCTTATGGGCCGTGCCTTTCTGGATTGTTCTCGTTTTTATCCTCCAGTTCTTCCGCGATCCGCCGCGGCAGATCCCGGATACACCCGGCGTCGTCATCTGTCCCGCGGACGGAAAGGTGATCGCGTTAGGCGAGGTCGAGGATCCTTATCTCAAGCGCCCGGCCAAACGCGTGAGTGTTTTCATGAACGTGTTCAACGTTCATTCCAACCGCATCCCCGTGACCGGGACTATCAAGGAACAATGGTACCGCCCGGGCAAATTCGTCAATGCCGCGCTGGATAAGGCCTCGCTCGACAACGAGCGCAATGCCCTGTGGATACGGACGGAACAGGGGCAGGACGTGGTGGTGGTACAGGTTGCCGGTCTGATTGCACGGCGTATACTGTGTTATGTAAAGCCCGGCGAGCGGGTCGAGTGCGGTGCGCGTTATGGCTTCATACGCTTTGGCTCGCGCGTGGATGTGTATCTTCCGCTGAACGCAAAATTCGAAGTATCGTTGGGCGACAGTGTTAAAGGTGCATCCGACGTGATCGCGCGTTTCACGCCTTAAGAGGTTCTGGAGAGTTGATGGAGCATTTCGACGATGATGCACCCGTGACCGAGGAGAAACGCCGGCGCCGGGGCATTTATATTCTCCCGAGCCTGTTTACCACGGCCAATCTGTTCGCCGGTTTCTATGCCATTGTGCAGGCGATGAACGGGAGCTTCGAATACGCCCCGCTGGCCATTTTCATCGCCATGATTCTGGATGCGCTCGATGGCCGGATCGCGCGCCTGACCCATACGGAAAGCGACTT
This sequence comes from Sulfuricaulis sp., assembly GCA_030650525.1. Taxonomy (GTDB): domain Bacteria; phylum Pseudomonadota; class Gammaproteobacteria; order Acidiferrobacterales; family Sulfurifustaceae; genus Sulfuricaulis. The sequence goes on along the minus strand of JAUSDQ010000323.1, from coordinate 35,563 downwards.
CGGCGCCCAGTACGACAGCCTGGTGGACATGGTTTCCTTCGGTCTCGCGCCGGCGCTCATCATGTACGAATGGGCGCTCTCCGGCATGGGCAAACTCGGGTGGCTCGCGGCGTTTATTTATACGGCCGGCGCCGGCCTACGTCTGGCGCGATTCAATACCCAGGTCGGCCTGCACGACAAGCGTTATTTCCGCGGACTGCCGAGCCCGGCCGCGGCGGCACTGGTGGTCGGCTTTGTGTGGGTGCTGCACGCCAGTGGCGTGCCCGGAAGGGAAATCAGCATTGCCGCCCTGGTCGTGACGGTGATGGCGGGGGTGCTGATGGTCAGCAATGTCCGCTACCGCAGTTTCAAGGACGTCGACCTGCGCGGACGGGTGTCGTTCATGACGATTCTCGCGCTGCCGCTGGCGTTTGTGCTGCTGTTTCAGGACCCTCCGCAGGTGCTGTTCCTGACTTTCTTTTTGTATGCGCTGTCCGGCCCGACGGCGATTCTGTTTCGGCGGCGGGTGCACCGGGAGGAAAAGGACCCCAGCGGAAAACACCCCCGCGGTATGTGAGGCACCCGGCCGGGTTTATCTTTTTCCAAATTTCAATTATGCTTTGACCATGCCAAGCCGTATAGCCATTTTCCCCGACGTCAGCCCGTTCCGCCGCGAGACGGCATTCGCGACCGCGTCGCTTGTCACCCTGCTGCTGCGCCGCTAGGCGCAAACTAACCCCCCTTCCTGGCGAGGAATATAATACGCACCCAAGAACCTGTTATTAGTGCGCATGATTTGAAAAAATCATGTCCACGGTCATGAATGACAGGACACGCCCTCACCCCTTGCCCTCTCCCGCTATCGCGGGAGAGGGGGAGTTGGAGGAAAACCATTTGGCCGAAGCAGGGCTACATTTTCGCAGAGAGAACACCATGAACGATTCATTGATTATTTTTGACACGACGTTACGCGACGGCGAACAAAGCCCCGGCGCCTCCATGACACGCGAGGAAAAGGTGCGCATCGCCAAGGTGCTGGAGCGCATGCGTGTGGACATCATCGAAGCCGGTTTCCCGGTGGCCAGTCCCGGTGATTTCGAGGCAGTGAAAGCCGTGGCCGAGGAGGTGAAGGACAGTATCGTCTGCGCGCTGGCGCGCGCCGTGGAGAAAGATATCGATCGCGCGGCCGAGGCGATCAAACCCGCCAGGCGCGGCCGCATTCATACCTTCATCGCCACCAGTCCGATCCACATGCAGCACAAGCTGCGCATGACGCCGGATCAGGTGCTGGAGCGCGTGGTGTCCATGGTGAAGCGTGCGCGCCAGTACACGGACGATGTGGAGTTTTCGGCGGAAGACGCCGTCCGTTCCGACATGGATTTTCTGTGCCGCGTGTTCGAGGCGGCGATCGCCGCCGGGGCCAAGACTGTCAATGTCCCCGATACCGTCGGTTACAGCATTCCCCATGCCTGGGGCGAGCGTATCAAGACTTTGATCGAGCGTGTGCCAAACGCCGACAAGGCGATCTGGTCGACGCATTGCCACAACGATCTTGGGTTGGCCGTGGCCAATTCGCTTGCGGCGGTGCTGAACGGCGCACGCCAAGTGGAATGCACCATAAATGGATTGGGTGAGCGCGCGGGCAACGCGTCCTTGGAGGAAGTGGTGATGGCGGTGCGTACACGCCGCGATATCTTCTCCTGTGACACGCGCATCGACACGACTCAGATCGTTCCCGCGAGCCGCCTGGTGTCCAGTATCACCGGTTTTCCGGTGCAGCCGAACAAGGCCATCGTGGGGGCGAATGCCTTCGCCCACGAATCGGGCATTCATCAAGACGGCGTCATCAAGAAGCGCGAGACCTACGAAATCATGCGCGCCGAGGATGTCGGTTGGATGGCGAATCGCATGGTGCTTGGCAAGCATTCCGGGCGCAACGCTTTTAAAAGCCGTCTCAAGGAACTGAACATCGAGTTCAAGACCGAGCAGGAGTTGAACTCGGCGTTTGAGCGTTTCAAGGATCTGGCCGACAAGAAGCATGAAATCTTCGATGAAGACTTGCAGGCGTTGGTGACCGAAGCGGATCTGGAGCAGGAGAACGAGCATTATCGGCTGGTGTCTCTCAGGGTCTGTTCCCAGACCGGCGAAATTCCCTTTGCCGATGTGACGCTCGCGGTCAATGGCGGGGAAAAAAAGGCTGGCGCTCCAGGCAGCGGTCCGGTGGACGCCGCGTTCAAGGCGATCGACAGCGTGGCGGGCAATCAGGGTCAGCTGCTGCTCTATTCGGTCAATAATATTACCAGCGGCACCGATTCACAGGGCGAAGTGACCGTACGTCTGGAGCGCGGCGGGCGCATTGTCAACGGTCACGGGGCGGATACCGATATTGTCGTGGCCTCGGCCAAGGCGTATCTTAACGCTCTGAACAAGTTGATTGCGCCGGCGGAGCGCACGCATCCTCAGGTGGGTCAACCGATATAATATCTCGCAGGACGCGGGCCCGGCTTTCGATGCCGCTGTTTCGGAGCCGGGCAGCGGCGACTCGCGATCGATGCTGAAAACAGCTACTGACAACATTCCTGTCTTGTTTTTCCCGACACCTGCCGTATGCTTGAGGCCATGAATGCGCCAGAAATGTATCGCCGGCAATATCTTGACGCGCTCGGTATTACCCGCTGGGAACCGCGCGGTGGAGCGGCGGCATCGGTCGCGCAACCTGTACCCGCGACATCCGGTAATTCCATCGCTCCGGGCATCGTCGCGTCCGAACCGGTTGTTCTCAGAAGCTCCTCAAACACAAGTGTAGATTCTGCGGATTGGGTGGCGCTGGAGGCGGCCGTCAGCTCCTGCACCAAGTGTTGCTTGCATGCCACCCGCACACAAACGGTTTTCGGCGTCGGTAACCGCAGCGCCCAGTGGATGTTCATCGGCGAAGCCCCGGGCGCGGACGAAGACCGTCAGGGCGAGCCGTTCGTGGGCCGCGCCGGTCAGTTGCTGAATGCGATCCTGTTTGCCATGGGTTTGCAGCGCAAGGAGGTCTATATTGCGAACGTGATCAAATGCCGCCCCCCCGGCAACCGCGACCCGCAGCCGGAGGAAATCTCGCAGTGCGAGCCTTATCTCATACGCCAGATCGAGTTGATCAAGCCGAAGCTGATCGTGGCGCTGGGGCGGCACGCCGCCCACAGCCTGCTCAAGACCGAAGTCCCGCTGGGAAAATTGCGTGGGCAACGGTTGTCTTATCACGGCACGCCGCTTATCGTTACTTATCACCCGGCTTATCTGCTGCGCAATCCGGCTGACAAGCGCAAGGTGTGGGACGATCTGTGCCTGGCGAAAACCGTATTGGAAAAAATGGAGCAACCATGAGCGCTGTGGTGGTGGCACCGCAACCGATCGTCCGGCCCATGTCTGGGCACGACCTGCCCGCGGTTCTCGAAATTGAAAACGCCGCCTATGAGTTTCCCTGGACGCTGCCGATTTTCCGTGACTGCCTGCGCGTGGGTTGTCACTGTTATGTGTATGAAAGCTCTCGGGGAATTCTCGGTCACGGCATCATGTCGGTGGCCGCGGGCGAGTGCCATCTGCTGAATATTTGCATTCACCCGAATCATCAGCGGCAGGGGCTGGGCGAGGGCATGGTGCTGTTCCTGCTGGATTTCGCCAGGCAGAGAAAGGCGCGCGTGGCCTTGCTGGAAGTGCGCATGTCCAACACCGCCGCCTACCGGCTTTACACCAAGCTGGGTTTCGATGAAGTTGGCCTGCGCAAAAACTATTATCCCGCGCGCCACGGCCGCGAGGATGCGATCATCCTGGCGCGGGATCTGACCATCGATAAGCCATTTCGGGAAATCTTTTAAGAATCATTAAACAAAAATGAAATAGACAGGATTAACAGGATTTTTCAGGATTTACAGGATTAAGGATTTTGGAGACAAGAAATTCTGTTACTGAGGAGAACGGTAAATAGTGCGCACCGCCGCATCCATTGGGTCCCTTCTCCCTCCGGGAGCAGGACAGGATGAGGGCTGTTTTACCGGAATTCTCCCCCTCACCCCGGCTCTCCCGGAGGGAGAGGGTGAAAACAATGCGCACTATTTGTCGGTCGGGTCAGTAATCCTGACTGACAGAAATCTCATGGTTATGGCGTGCCGCCGGGCTTGCGATATTCCATCTGTGCCTGCGGCAGCAGCCCTTCGATTTGCCGGATACGGTGGTCGTCGAGCGGATGGGTACTCAGAAACTCGACCTGTTTGCCGCCACCTTGCTTGTTTTTGTATTCCGCAAAGCGTTTCCAGAACGCCAGTGCTTCGCGTGGTTCATATCCGGCGCGCGCCATGTACAGCACGCCGAGGCGGTCGGCTTCCAGCTCCTGACCGCGCGAGTGCGGCAGCGCCACACCCACGGCACTACCGATGCCGTAGGCCTGTTGCAACACCGCACGGCTGGCTTGCGAGCGGCCGAGTGTCGCCTGCTCCAGTAACTGGCCGCCCAGCTGAATCAGCATGCCTTCGGACATGCGCTCCGCGCCGTGACGCGCGACGGCATGCGCCACTTCGTGTCCGATGACGGTAGCCAGCCCGGCGTCGTCCTGGGTGATGGGCAGGATGCCACTGTAAACCCCGACCTTCCCGCCGGGCAGACAGAAGGCGTTGGGCTCGTTGGGTTTATCAAACAGCACGAATTCCCAGCGTGCGTTGGGCAACGGCGCGACCGCGGCGATTCGTTGTCCGACGCGCTGTAACCGGGCGTTCGCCGCCGCGTCCCTGGAAACCGGTACCGTCTTTTTGAGTTTCTCGAATTCATCGAAACCGAGTTGCGTTTCTTGGGCCGGACTGACGAGCAGTAGCTGCGAGCGCCCGGTCTCGGGCACGGTGGCGCAGGCGCCGAGCAGCACAACACTCGTCAGAACGGCGATAAGAATAGACGATGATTTTTGGTAGGGCATGATTTATTTAATCTCGGTGTTGGCCATTGGATGCTCCCCGTTTCAAAAGATTCCCAGGGAAAGTCACACCGTACGGATTCTACCTGTTACCTTGCTGATTTGCCGATAGAATGCGGTTTTGGCGAACGTCTTCAGACCCGGCGGAGAAAACCGTGACGCACAGCAAAACCGTTATTTATCGTGGAAAAATCATCGAACTTTGCCTGGAAAATGTCACGCTCCCGAATGGCGCGCTAGCAGAGTTTGAAATCGTGCACCACCCCGGCGGTGCGGCCGTCGTGGCCCTCGACCGCGAAAACCAGGTTTGTCTGCTGCGTCAATACCGGCATGCCACCGGTGGCTGGCTGTGGGAATTGCCGGCGGGCAAGCTCGATCCGGGCGAGCCACCGCTTGCCACCGCGCAACGTGAGCTCGAAGAAGAGGCCGGCTTGCGTGCCGCCCGCTGGGAGCCATTGGGAAAGATCATCAGCTCGCCCGGTGTTTTCACCGAAGTCGTGCATCTGTTTCTGGCACGTGCTCTCAGCAGCGTGCCGGCCAACACCGAGGCACATGAGGTTCTTGAGGTGCACTGGGTTCCCTTTACGGAGGCGTTGGCACGGGCGCAGGAGGGTGAAATTACGGACGCCAAGACGCTGGTGGGTTTGTTCCGGGCCGGAGCGGTCGCCAGTCAATCTTGAGACGGGAAACCTGCGCGGGAAACAGTGACGGCGATCAACTCACGGCGGCTTCCGGCTTGATGTTGAGCGCGCCCACCCAAAATGAAAGGTCCTTTTCCAGAAACTCCTCGACCGGCATGTAGTGCGAACCGTCGCAGGAGAAGGTCAGCCCCACCAGGCCGTTCATGATGTTGATGGAGCTGGAGCGCAGGTAAATGGTTTCATCGGCGAAACGCAGCGCTTTAAGTTCATCCAGCACGTGCCGGATCTGTTCTGGAGAAACCTTGGCTTTAGCGGGGTAGGGACGAGTGGGGTACGTCAGGCAGATATCCGGATTGATGATTTCGTCCACCCGGTGCAGCCGGTAGTTATAAGGGTCGTCGAACAACCACAGCGAACAACGCCCGCTCGAGAAATGGATTTTGCTGTGAAACACCCCGTGGCGGCACATGAGGCGGTGGATGATATCGAGAACGCCGTCAATATGCTGATCCAGCAGGCTGGGCACACGCTCCTGCATAAATAGCGTGCTGCGCACGGCCGGGTCGCCGCGAAACTGCTGCCAATGCATTTCCGGCGCCGTCAGGCGCGAGTCATGCATCAGATCGTCCAAGGCAAAATCGGCGGCGATGAACCCGAGCAGGTTGTTATCCTTGGTCACGGCCTGCAGCGCGGTGATGCACTGTTTGGGCAGGTATTGGCTCATGTACACCGACGACAGCATCACCCCCTTGAACGGCAGGTGGTTTTTCAGATAGGGCCGTTGCGACAGGTCGCGACCGCGCCAGGACGGATCGGCGCCGGTCGCCTGAACCATGGACGATACTTCAATCCCGTTCAGGTCCCAGGCATACAGCAGGTGACAGTGGGGGATGGTTCCTATGGCGTTGTGCAGGAGACGATCGAGCGCCTCCGCGTCGGGCCAGACGTTGGCGCATTGATCTCCGAGCTTCGCCATGGGTTCGCTGACGACCTCGGCCAGCGCCGCTTTCTTGGCCAGGATAGCCTGCTGAATGAATGACATGGGTATGCGCTGTGATTCAGTTTAAATTAATTTTGTCTTTGGCGCCGTATTCCTGCGGTTTTTTCATGGCATATTTTTGATAGCGCGGATTTGCCGGGCAAGTAGGGAAGACATTCTTTATGTGAGAGACGACACCAGCAATAAAGTTCATTAAATGATGAATGCCCGGTCATTCTATTCCGTTCTGCCGACCGTTACAGCTTCGGGTTCGGCAAGTCCATCAATATTGAGAGCGACGCTGGTTTCAGGCTGCCCCTGGGGGCCTGGCAGAATAGCCTTGAATATCCGTGCTATTTTGACGCCCAGCCTGTTTTAAGCTGATGGTAGCAACCTTATTACTGGCATGTTCGCTGCTATTACCTAAGCTTAAGGTATTGAGCTTATTGAATATACAGGGAATTGGCTGGGGTAACGTCGCGTGACGGTTGCGCCTGATTGTTGACGAGCCACTCCTGCCTTCTAAATGGAATCGTTTTTTTTCGAACAGGAATTATGAGCACAATAAGTACATTTCCAGGATTGGTCGGGTTCTATGTATTGACACCCGATGGCCAGTTTGGTTTTTTTGACCAGGACAATAAGTTTGTTGTGGATGCCATGCTTACAAAAACATTTGGCGACTACAACAAGCGCTATTTGATGGCCTATCTGCGCAACCCGGAGCAGGGAAATTTCCGCTTGGCCATCATCCATCGGACGCAGGAGAAACGGCCTTGGGGTTCTGAATGTCTCTTTCTGGAAAAACATATCGTGCGCCGGCTTTATCCGGTGACAGGGATGACGACGGATGTTGACTTGACCTCCTTTCAGAAGAAAAATCGGGAAAAAAGTATTTACCGCGGCATGGAGCTGTTCCTTGAATACAAGGACGGATCGAACCCGGATGTACCGATCTATTGCCCCGTGCTTTATGACCGCGGCACGATGCTTGATGATTATGCTTCCGTCCTGGATCGCCAGGTAATATCCGCCGATCGGGAAACACCCGTAGTGGAAGTCATTAATCTCCTGGCCGCTATACCAGTGGCCAAACGCAATACGACCGAGATCGGTATCCTCAAGGAAAAGATCTACCATGGCAGTGTCAAGAAGGGCATGCGCAAGTCCGCTGAATTCACCTTGATCGAGGACATCCGCCGTAACGCCGAGAGCGGCAAAGAAAGAAATGAGGGCGACCTCTATGGTGACGTCGATAAACGGTCGGAGCGCCAGGTAACTTTGGATGCCTTGCCAAGTCAGGGAAAAACCTCCGCGGGCAGCGCCGAGGACAATTTAATCAGGAATATCGGATCTTCTCTGGTTGGCCACCCTGAGCCGGCGGATATGGCCACGCTCAAGACCTTCACCCGATTTCGCGGTCTGGATCACGAAAAGTTGGAGGCGATTGTTGCCCAGTGCCTTATATACAAGGTACCGCCGGGGACAAAGCTTTTGGAGCGTGGTACCCGCGATACGTGGAATCTCTATCTGCTTGAGGGTACCTTGCAGCTGACTGCAGCCGATGGAGGTGAAAAACTGATTGATGGCGGGACCGGTAACGCCAGCAACCCGGTATCTTCATTGAAGCCGCGCATGTACACCGTTACATCGGTAACGCGCGCGGCGTTTTTGTGGATTGACGATAAGTTGATCGAGAAGATTGCCGGAGACAAGCCCACCTTCCAGCGCCGTGACGGCCTGGCATAATTATTTTTTATAGGCCATCGGAAGTTTTCCGTGTTCCCGCCCACGCGGGCCCCAGATGATATTTGATTAATATCATGGAAAATTATGCCGGACTTGTTCATCATTTCCCATCAAACGAAAAGTGTATTGAACTCGTGCATGGGGGCTTGGTGTGGCTATAGGAGGTGAGCAATGCCAGTCGCAAAAACAGTTATGACTTACCTGCAAAGTCACCAAATTCCATACGCCGTTGTGCCGCATCGCCGCACGTTGTCGAGCCGCGAGACCGCCGCGGCGGCCCATGTCTCGGCCGAATGCCTGGCAAAGGCCGTTGTTTTCTGGGATCGCCAGGGTTATCTGATGGCCGTGGTGCCCAGCGATCGCCATGTCGGTGTGGATAGCCTGTCCGACAAGCTGGGTCGCCAGCTCGTGCTGGCGGACGAGTCACGGATTGCGCCGGTATTCAAGGACTGCGATCTGGGCGCCATCCCGCCGTTAGGGCCGGCCTACGGGATGGAAACGATCGTGGATGACAGCCTGGTCGGACTTGCGGAAGTTTATTTTGAAGCCGGTGACCACGAAGAGCTCGTTCGTGTGGATGGTGAACAGTTCCTGCGGATACTGAACCAGGCCCGGCACGGCCAGTTCAGCCATTGAGTCACATTATCTTTTTTCCATCAGGACAACAGATAATTACTCAAACAGTCCAGGACCGGGATTTCGCATGCGTTCAAGGAGTATCGCGCGCACCATGGTGCGACGCTTTTCTCTTTCTGCTGCTCTTGTTCTTTCGATTTCCTTCAGTCTTTCAATTTCTTTCACATTAACGTCGGACTGCGCCATGACGGCCGGCGCTTCTTTTTTGGCGGCGGCAGGTTTTTTGGCGGCGCTGGGTTTTCTGACGGCGTCAGGAACGGCGATTTCAGGTGTTTTTGGGGGGATATCTATCATCTGTTCTTTTTTTATTTCGGCTTCGATTTCAGCGCGATGCTCGAGCTTTCTCTTGGCCATCCTGTCTCCACGCTCGGCGGCCTTTGCATACCACTTGAAAGCCTCATTGATATTTTGCTCGGTTCCCAATCCCTGCTCATGCATTTCGCCGAGATAGTACTGAGCCTGTGCATCGCCTTTCTCTGCAATAGAAAGTTGTACCCGAAACAGGCGCTGATCGGCATCATCGAGTCCCGCCGCACCTGCTGGGGTAAATGCGGTTAAAACAATTAGTAACAGCAGATGGCCTGTGAATTTGACTAACATGGCAAAGCCCCCGAATGCCTAATATTTACTGTGTATTACCTGTATATAGACGAAATTCGGCCCCCAGCCATAGCTTTTAGCCGATGGACGGTCGATTTTCCGGTAAAAGTTAAGATGATTTTCTTATATACCGTGAGGGAAATACCGGCTCAGTTGCGTGCCGGGCAAAGCAATAAGGTCTATTCGGATTTGCCTAATTCATCGCCTGGCGCAGCAGGGCACGGAAGTGTTGCACTCGCACGTCGTCCTCGCCCAGCAAAGCAAAGATCGCGAGCAAGCCATTGCGCCCGGCCTGATGGCGGAAGCTGCTGTCACGTTGGACAATCTCCAGCAGCTGTTCCATGGCCCCTGCGTAATCATCCTGTGTCATTTTAACGGCGCTTAACAAATACCGTGCCTCAAGATCATTGGCATTATCGGCGATGACGCTTTCCAGTATCTTTCGGGGCGGGGCCTCTTGAGCAAGCCGGATCAGGCTCACGTGCGCGCCCAGATTGCGTACTTCCGGGAGTTCGCGGGTCGCCGTCGGTAACGATGTCATCAGGTCATCGGCCTGCGCATACCGCTGCTGCAGCATCAGCAGTTTCACCAGATCCATTGCCAAACGCGGATTGTCCGGTTCAACCAGAGCGGCCTCGGCTGCCTGCGTCACGGCCTTGTCTGTGTCACCGCGCTGGTAGGACTGGATCGCCGCGGTATATTTGACGTCGGCCTCGCGCGCCACCTGTTTGTCGATGAACTCCCGCAGCACGGGTTCCGATTCGGCGCCGCGCAAGGTGTCAACCATCTGGCCGCGGCGGAACACTTTGACCGTGGGAATACTGGTGACGCCATGCGCGCGTGCCAAGTGCCCCAGGTTGTCGGTATTGAGCATGACCAGCAGGAATCGGCCGCCGAATTCGGAGGCAAGCCGGACCAGCCGAGGCATCAGCATCAAGGAGGGGCCGGCGCGTGGCGACCAATAGTTCACCAAAACTGGCCCCTTATCCGAATTTTCCAATACCAGTGTTTGGAAATTTTCCGCCGTGGCATCAAAAACATAAGGGGAGGTGTCCATGGGGCTACGATATAGATAGATCCGGTTGCAGTGCAAGAAACATAGGTCTCAAAGGGAGTCTATAATTAATTAATGAGACCCTCATGCCAAACACCTATCCATTGCCGCGCGATATTGGTCTTAATATCCCCCCTGATTTACGGGAAAACCGATTCAATGCCGGTTTTGAACACGCCCTGAAAGGCGGGCATCTGACTGAGGCCGAATACTTTCGGCGCTCTTTCCGGCTGGGGTTCCGGGCCGCGAAACTCTACCTGCGCGAGGTCCGCCGGTGTCGGGGAATACTGGATTTTCCGATGCGCGCGCGGATTCGGTTGCGTTCCGTTTGGCCGGGCCGCTGATACTCGGGCGTTATTATCCTCTGAACAGGCTGGTAAAAGGGCCTATTCTGGTATTCCCGTCGGCAATCGGCTATAGTAAAAAAGGTTGCAGTTTGTTGTCAGTGATTTCGGTGGTTCCTCTCGAGGTATCTCCCGTAAATACTTTTCACGCTCTGCAACACAAACTTACATTGTCTATTATCGAGGTTATTTTAATGCGTACTGGTACAGTAAAATGGTTCAACGATTCCAAAGGTTTTGGCTTCATCAAGCCGCAGGACGGCGGCGAAGATGTGTTCGTGCATCATTCCGTCATCCAGGGTAATGGCTTCAAATCCCTGGCCGAAGGGCAGAGCGTGAGCTTCGAATCCCAGAAGGGACCGAAAGGCATGCAGGCGACCAAGGTCGTCGTCGAGGCCTAAGGCTGACATAAGTCGTCCTTATGAAGCCCCGCCCAAAGCGGGGTTTCTTTTTTCAGGGGACCGCGCCGATCCTCGCTCTTGGATTTTGTATAATCGCGCGCTTTATTTTCCATAGCCCATCAATCTATGTCTGAACTAAATCAGGAGATCGCGCGGCGGCGCACCTTCGCGATCATTTCCCACCCCGACGCGGGAAAAACCACGCTGACCGAAAAACTGCTCTTGTTTGGCGGCGCCATCCAGCTGGCCGGCGCGGTCAAAGGCCGGAAGAGTACGCGACACGCCACCTCCGACTGGATGGAGCTCGAGAAGCAACGCGGTATTTCCGTGACTTCCTCGGTAATGCAGTTCCCTTACCAGGGTCACATTATCAATCTGCTCGATACACCCGGACACGAGGATTTCTCCGAAGACACTTACCGCACGCTCACGGCCGTGGATTCGGCGCTGATGGTGATTGACGGCGCCAAGGGAGTTGAGGAGCGCACCATCAAGCTCATGGAGGTGTGTCGATTGCGGCATACGCCGATCATTACATTCATCAACAAGCTCGATCGCGAGTCACGCGATCCGGTTGACCTTATGGATGAAGTGGAGACGGTTCTGAAAATCCGTTGCGCACCGGTGACCTGGCCCATCGGCAGCGGCAAGCGTTTCAAGGGAGTCTATCATCTGGCCGGGGACAGCGTGCATTTCTTCAGCCCGCAACACGGCGGCAAGATTCAGCAAGGCGTGGTTATCCACGGCCTGCAGAATCCGGAGCTGGATGCCATCCTCGGCGATCAGGCCGCCGAACTGCGCGCGGGAATCGAGCTGGTCAAGGGTGCGAGCCATCGGTTCGACCTTGAGGAATACCTGCGCGGCGAGCAAACACCGGTGTTCTTCGGTTCCGCCATCAATAATTTCGGTGTGCGTGAGCTGCTCGATAATTTCGTGCGGTATTCTCCGCCGCCGCTGGCGCGCGCGAGCACGACGCGCGCGGTCGCGCCGGAGGAAGTGCCGTTTACCGGGTTTGTATTCAAAATCCAGGCGAACATGGACCCCAAACATCGTGACCGCATCGCATTTCTGCGCATCACGTCCGGAAAATATTCCAAGGGCATGAAAATGCATCAGGTGCGTCTGGATCGTGATGTGCAGATTGCCAATGCCATCACCTTCATGGCGCGCGAACGCGAGCAGGTCGATGCGGCCTATGCGGGTGACATTATCGGCCTGTACAACCATGGCACGATCCAGATTGGCGACACCTTTACCGAAGGTGAAAACCTCAAGTTCACCGGGGTCCCGTACTTTGCGCCGGAACTGTTCCGCCGTGTGATTCTGCGCGACCCCCTGCGAATGAAGGCGTTGCAGAAGGGGCTGGATCAATTAAGCGAAGAGGGTGCGACACAAATTTTCCGGCCGCTCATCAGCAACGATCTGATTCTGGGAGCCGTGGGCGCCCTGCAGTTCGACGTGGTGGCCTATCGCCTCAAGCATGAATACGGCGTGGAATGTACTTACGATAAGATCGATGTCGCCACGGCACGCTGGGTGGAGAGCGACGATCCGAAGAAACTGGAAGATTTTCGCAAGAACGGCGAGGCCAGGCTGGCGCTGGACCGGGCCGGGAATCTGGCGTATCTCGCCCCGACGATGGTCAATCTGGATCTCACCCGGGAGCGTTGGCCCCAAATTCAATTCCTCACGACACGCGAGCATTGATATCGATACGAGGCTTGTGCGTTTACAGGCTTAACCTGTCCGCTTTACCATTACAAAATTCATAAACAAGCGTTTGGCCAGCTTCCATGACGAGGCGATCTGGATGGAAAAACTGAATCTTGAGGATCGCATTACCATGACGCGCGCGATGGTCGGTCTACTGGACAGTTGGGGCGTAAGACCCGCCGATCAGGTGGAGCTGCTCGCCCTCCCGGCGGGGACGCGTCCCGGCTCGATCCGCCAGTTTCGCCAGAGTACGCCGTTTCCGGAAGACGTCCGGATCATGGAACGCATCGAGCATTTTATCGGCATTGCCGATGCCCTGCGCACCTCGTATCCGCGTAATGGACACATGGGCGCCATCTGGATGAACAAGGTTAATCACCGCTTTGACAATCGCACACCGCTGGTGGCCATGCTGGAAGACGGGTTGGACGGAATTATTGCCGTGCGCACGCACCTCGACTGTGCTTACGATTGGCACATCAGCGGATCGGACGGCAACCGTAATAGCGCGCGCTGAAACCGACACATGGAAGAATATAAGTGCGCCTTCAGTAATACCCTGGTGACCAACCAGTTCGGCTGCGAGCAGGGAATGCAGGTAACGCGCCGCGGCGGGCCGGATGTCGCCTGCCGGTCCGATGCGGCGCATCAGCGGTGCGAAAAACTTTTTGAGCGGATGAAACAGGTGGCGTTGCTGGCGTTCGGCGTGGAGGATGACCTGCTCAGCATGCCCCACAGTGTGCTGGTGAAGATCCAGTTTGGCGGCCTGCTCGGCTTGCAGCGCTTGCTGGAGAATGGCGCGGACGGTTCAGGCGATGTGACGAATATCCACAACCTTGTTGGCCGAGCGATCGAAAAGCACGGCCGCCTCGAAGCCATCCCCTGCCAGGCGTTTGTCGGAGATATGACCTCCTACAAGCTCAAACGCCGGCGGTGATGGAAATGGCGGCTTCCTTACTTGCCGTCCTTGTTCACTTTGGTTTCAGTGCTGTCTTTGACTGAAATCAGTTCGATGTCGAAAATCAACGTTTCATTCGGACCGATCGCCTGACCGGCGCCGCGCGGACCGTAGGCGAGATCGGCCGGAACAAATATCTGCCATTTGGCACCTTCCTTCATTAACGGCAAGGCTTCCTGCCAGCCTTTGACTACGCCTTGTACCGGGAACGTGGCCGGCTCATTGCGCTTGTAGGAGCTGTCGAATTCCGTGCCGTTGATAAGCGTGCCGCGATAGTGGGCAATTACCGAATCGCTGGATTTGGGCTGTTTGCCTTTGCCCTCGGTGAGAACCTTGTATTGCAGGCCGCTGGGTAGCGTTACCACACCTTCTTTTTTCTTGTTGGCTTCCAGGAAGGCCTGGCCGGCTTCGAGATTTTTCTTCCCCTGTGCTTCCATTTTATCCTGCTCCTTCTTCTGGTAGACCTGAATCGATGCGCGCATCTCCTCGGGCGACAGCTTGGGGGTGGTTCCGGACAGGGCGTTTTGCATCCCTTGGGCGGCAATCTTGGAGTCGATATCGAGTTTCTGGCGGCTCAGATTCTGGCCAAGCTGGAAACCCACTGAGTAGCTGAATTTTTGCTTGTCTGTTTTGAGTCCCGCCGTATCTTTTCCATAGGCGTTCAGGGATAAAGAAACGGCGACCAAACCAAGCAGTAAACCGGTTTTCATTGTTACTCCTTAAAATATAATTGAAATTTATAGAAAAGGCACAGTGCCACCAAGGGGGCATCACGGCCAGGGGCTATGTTCGCATATCATCGCGCCGCATCCAAGTCTGGCGCGGGCGCGCCTCGCCCTCGGAATAGGAGAGTTCAGCCGGGTAGGGCTTCCACTTTGACGCGCTGTTGGCGGAGATTCGCCAGCGCGGCTTCGAATTGCTGGACCCGCTGGTTTTCCTGTTCGACCACGTCTTTGGGGGCGCGTGCCACAAAATCCGGATTGGCCAGTTTGGTTTTTGCCTTGGACAGCTCCTTCTCGATTTTTTCCATTTCCTTGCCGAGGCGTAGCAGTTCAGCCTGCTTGTCGATAAGCGATCCCAGCGGGATCAGCAGCTTCATATGACCAATGAGCGCCGTGGCGGATTCGGGCGCTTCCTGGTCTGGTTTGAGCCAGGTTATGGATTCAGCCCGGGCGAGTGCCGTCAGATAATGCAGATTGGCTTCCAGGTATTTCCGGTCGGTCGGCGATCCGTCTTGTACCAGCAAGGGCAGTGACTTGCCGGGTGAAATGTCCATCTCACCACGGATATTGCGCACCGCGGTAATCACGGCCATGACCCAGCGCATCTCTTCGATCGCTTGTGGATCTATCCTGTCCTGCTCTGTCTTGGGATAGGGCTGGCGCATGATGGTCGTCCCGGAGTTGCCTGCCAGTTGGGCCGCGCGTTGCCAGATTTCCTCCGTGATGAAGGGTATGATCGGATGCAGTAACCGCAGCGATGTTTCCAGCACCCGCACCAGCGTGTGGCGGGTTCCCCGTAATTGTTCCGGCCGGCTCGCGGCACCGGTCAGCACCACCTTGGAGAGCTCAAGATACCAGTCGCAGTACTCATACCAGACAAAACTGTAGATGGCCTGCGCGGCGAGGTCGAAACGGTATTGGCCGAAGGCGGTTGCCACCTCGGCCGCCACCTGTTGCAGACGTGAGATGATCCAGCGATCGGCCACGTTGAGCTCGACGGAATAGAGATTCTTACCTACCTCCCCTCTCCCTTTGGGAGAGGGCAAAGGGTGAGGGAGATCGGCCCTCACCCCCATCCCCTCTCCCGCAGGGAGAGGGGGGCGAGCCGAGGGCGCTTGCGCGCCATCCTCGTAAGATTGGCCGCAGTCATGCCCCTCGGTATTCATCAGCACATAGCGTGCGGCGTTCCAGAGTTTGTTGCAGAAATTGCGATACCCGTCGATACGGCCGAGATCGAATTTGATATCGCGCCCCTGGGTGGCGAGGCTCGCGAACGTGAAGCGCAGGGCGTCGGTGCCGTAAGCCGGAATGCCGTCGGCAAATTCCTTACGCGTGGCTTGTTCGATTTTTTTCGCCATCTGCGGCTGCATCAGGCCGCGCGTGCGCTTGGCCACCAGCGCTTCGAGATCGATGCCGTCGATGAGATCGATGGGGTCGAGGATGTTGCCTTTGGATTTTGACATTTTCTGGCCGTGGGCGTCGCGCACCAGGCCGTGAATGTAAACCTCGCGGAACGGCACCTCGCCGGTGAATTTGAGCCCCATCATGATCATGCGCGCGACCCAGAAAAAAATAATATCAAAGCCGGTGACGAGCACGCTCGTGGGATAAAAGGTTTTCAGTTCCCTTGTCTGTTCCGGCCAGCCGAGCGTCGAGAACGGCCACAGCGCCGAGGAGAACCAGGTGTCGAGCACGTCTTCATCCTGCTCGAGCGGGATATCCTGCCCGTGCCTCTGTTTCGCCTGGGCATGCGCCGCGGACGCGCTGCGCGCCACGTAAACCTGGCCATCGGCGTCATACCAGGCCGGAATGCGATGACCCCACCAGATCTGGCGTGAGATACACCAGTCCTGGATATTGCGCATCCACTCGTAATAGGTCTTGGTCCAGTTTTCCGGGATAAAGCGGATGCGTCCGGTTTCGACCGCCTGGATGGCTGCGGCGGCCAGCGGTGCGACTTTGACGTACCACTGATCGGTGAGAAAGGGCTCAATCACGGCACCGGTGCGGTCGCCGCGCGGCACCATCAGTTTATGCTCCTGCACCTTGTCGAGCAGGCCCTGGGCCTCGAGGTCGGAGACGATTTGCTGGCGCGCCTTGAAGCGATCGAGGTTGTGATAGGGCGACTCCGGCAGATTGATGGCGGCATCGGAGAAAAAAATATTGATCAGCGGGAGCTGGTGGCGCTTGCCGACCTCGTAGTCGTTGAAATCGTGCGCCGGGGTGATCTTCACGCAGCCGGAGCCGAACTCCTTGTCAACGTATTCATCTGCGATAACAGGAATCTGGCGCCCGGTGAGCGGCAGTTCCACCCGCTTGCCGATGAAATGTTTATAACGTTCATCTTCTGGATGCACCGCGACGGCGGTGTCACCCAGCATGGTTTCGGGGCGCGTGGTGGCGACGATGAGATACTCCCGGGTTCCCGCGATCGGGTAGCGGATATGCCAGAGGTGACCGGCTTCTTCCTCGGCAACGACTTCCAGGTCGGAAACCGCGGTATGCAGCACCGGGTCCCAGTTCACCAGCCGCTTGCCGCGATAGATCAAGCCTTCCTCGTGGAGCCGCACGAACACTTCGGTCACGGCCTGTGACAGGCCTTCATCCATGGTGAAGCGTTCGCGCGACCAGTCGAGCGAGGCGCCCATGCGCCGCAGCTGGCGCGTGATCGTCCCCCCGGATTCGGCCTTCCATTTCCACACGCGTTCGATGAATTCCGCGCGCCCGAGGTCGTGGCGGGTTTTGCCTTCGGCTTCCAGCTGGCGCTCGACGACCATCTGGGTGGCGATGCCGGCATGGTCCGAGCCCGCCTGCCACAGGGTGTTGTCACCCTGCATGCGGTGGTAGCGGATGAGCGTGTCCATGAGCGTGTCCTGGAACGCGTGACCCATGTGCAGGCTGCCGGTGACATTGGGCGGCGGGATCATGATGCAGTAGGCCTGTCCTGAGTCAGGCGCGCCCATGGACGGTGCAAAATCACCCGCGCGCTCCCAGGTTCCATAAATCCGCTGCTCGATCGAATGCGGATCGTAAGATTTGCTCAGGGAGCTATCGGCAGGCGGGCTGTCACCAGCCGGTTTTTGGGGTTTCGGGCTCATTGAATCGGTCTGAAGTTAACAGCGGGCGAGATTCTAATTACTTATACGCCATTTTTCACATTTAACTTGGCGCGTCTCATTTGCTGCTGTTTTTTTCCAGCTCCTGGCGAATTAACTTTTGCAGACGGAGAATGGTTTTTGTGTCGAGCCCGGTTCCACCCGCCTGGCGCATCTCGATATTCAGCTTGGCCACCGCGCGCACGACGATGTCGCGGGCCCGGTCCGGGGTGGGCAGCGGTGGAGCGGGCGGTGTTGACGCCGTGTCAGCGACCAGGCTACTGCCGACGGGAGGTGCTACGACCTCATTCAATACCGGAATATCGTCCAGTTCCAGGGTGGGCGGTTTTCCCCCTGGCTTGGCCGCCGATGCCGGTGGCGCCGCTGTTGGCTGTGTCGTGTCCGTGGCGGGAGGGGTTTGCCCTTTTTTGGGTTTAGCGGGGGCGGTCGCCTGGTTCCCGGCAGCAGGTAATTCTTTGGCCAACTTGGGCGGTTCGCTCTCCGGTGCTCGGGCCTCAAGTTTCACGGAAGGCGGAGCCGGTTCTGCTGGCGGCGGTTCCAGGGCGATAGTTTCGGATTCAACCGCAGTCGCTTGGCTTTGAATTTTTTCCGCCGTCAGCGGCGTTTCAGTCGCGGGCGCGGGCGCGGCGGTTGTTTCGATAACCGCGTCCGGCTCTCCGGGGGACACCAGGCTGGCGAAATCGAAGTCCACGGGCGGTACGCCGGGGGAGTCCGGCATGAGCGGTCCGTCGACAACTTCCAGTTTGATCTTCTTTTTAGCTGGGGCTGTTATCGATTCCAATTCCGGTCCGGGTGTGGGGTTTGGTGTTAGCGTTTTTTCATCGCCGGCGGCAGAAGTCACGGCCGGGGGTATTGGCCCAGGCTCAGTGGGCGGTGCGAGCGCTGTGGCAATGATTTCTTGAATCTCCTGTTTTTCCGAAGACCGGGTTTGGCCCGGCAGTGACTCTGCCTCTCGGTAAGCCATTTCATCAAAACTCTCCTCGACTTCTATCGTGGGAAGTGTCTCCGCGGGTGAGCGCGGAGCGAGCATCTGTGGCGGCGCCGCTGCATACGTCAAATTCCGTGAGGAAACCACGGGTTCGATGGCAGTCAGCGACAATTCATCAAGCGAAAATTCCTGCTGCAATCCCGGCGCAGGCTTTTTTTCAAGCTCAAGCTCAAGCACAGGCGCGGCCGACGATGTCGCCGCCTCGGGTGTATCGAGCATCTCGGGGTTGATTTCTCCGGGAAATTCCGGCGTCGCCGGCTCGGTGGCGGGAGCAGAAATGATTTCCGTTGATTCGTCGAAGGTCAGTTCCTCATCCAGTGGCTCGAATTTTTCAGAAACACTTGCTTCGCCGGGGCGCAACGGCGGGGTCGTTGCTTCCAGAGGCGCGAGTTCCTGATCGAGACTCAGCTCAATCGGCTCCTCGAAGATCGAACCCGCTTCCGGGGGCTTGATGCCCACGAAGACAATTTCCTCTTCGGCTTTCTGGACAGGGGGCGATTCCACCGGCGGCGCGAACTCCTCGCCGATGCCTGGCTCAGCAGGCGCTTCGAAGACCGGTACCGCCTCAAGCGGGGTAAGTCCTTCGGATATATTCTTTTCCGCGACGTGTTGCACGGGAGCCGGCGCGGCTGTTTCATCCGCCGCCACGATATCCTTGCCGACGATGCTCGCAATATCGACACCCAGTTTATCCGGCTCCTCAAAGACCGGTTCTTCCTCAAGCGGCGCCAATTCTTCGGCGACAATTTCCTCGTCGGCATGTGGGTCGGGTGGCGGTGGCACCGGTTCTTTAGAGATATGTTCCATCTCGGCCAGCGTAAATTCCCCCCGAACATTTTCTTCAGCGGCTTTTTGCCTGGCAGGCGGGGGAGTGGATTGCTCCGCGACGGGCGGATCGCCAACGTTGAGTTCATTGCTGATGAGGTCGTTCAGCGACCGTACCACGGCAGCGAGATTCACCGGGCCGGCCGCGGGACTCGTCGGGGCAAAATCTTCCCGCACGGGCGGTGCGGGCTCGCGCCGCCTGGTTTCCGCGGTGGCAGCGGTGGCCGGTCGGGATTTTTCCGCGGGCGCAACAGTTTGTTCGCTATCCCGCAGATCGTTACGGATCATGTCTTGCAGCGATTTCAGCACCTCTTCGAGAGTATGTTTCTCCGAAGGTTTGTGCTTGTATTTCGGGTCATGCGTGTTCATGGGTCAGGCCCCGCTGAATTCCAGCGCCAAATTGTGCGTTTGCAACGCATAGCCGCGGTCCCGGTAAAAACGGAAACGCTCGCGCGCCAGCGTTTTTTCCGCGTCGCCGCCGTGCACCACTTCGGCCACACGCTGGAAGCGGCTGAAATATTCCGGAACCCGCGGGGCCAGCGTGATCAACACGTCTTCATGCGCCGGTGGCGGCGCCTCGTGGCCGATGAGCACGGGCAGACCGGCGTCGGCCGGACGCGCGCCTAATCCGTGGGGAATGAAACTGGAGGCAGCGAAGATCCACAGCAGCCGGTCGAGCCGCTGTGCGCCGTCATGATCGTCGGTGAGTATGTAGACGCGGTGGCCGAGACGGAAGGCCTTGTGGGTCAATTTGCAGACAGCGGTGTCTCTGCCGCCTTCGGTGGCGCGATCGAGAAGGTAAAAATCCACACGCGTCATGTGCCCGTTTCTGCCCCGTCCTTCCGGGCGCGATTAATGAGAAACTGTATCAGGAGCGGCACCGGCCGGCCAGTCGCGCCTTTTTCCTTGCCGGTTTTCCAAGCGGTGCCGGCAATATCGAGATGCGCCCATTTGAAATTTTTGGCGTAGCGCGAGAGAAAGCAGGCGGCGGTGATGGTGCCGCCCTCGCGGCCGCCGATATTGGCCATGTCGGCGAAGTTGCTCTCGAGCTGCTTCTGGTATTCGTCCCACAACGGCAACTGCCAGGCGCGATCGTAGGTATACTTGCCGGCGTTGGCGAGTTCGCGCGCCAGCTGATCGTTGTTGGCCAGCAGTCCGCTCGCATGGCCTCCCAGTGCTATCACGCACGCGCCGGTGAGGGTGGCGATATCGACAACAACGGCCGGCTTGAAGCGTTCGGCGTAGGTCAGCGCGTCGCACAAGATCAACCGGCCTTCGGCGTCGGTGTTGAGCACTTCCACGGTCTGGCCGGACATGCTGGTGACGATATCCCCGGGCTTGTTGGCATCGCCATCGGGAAGATTTTCCGAGCTGGGAATGATGCCGACGATGTTGATCGGCAGTTTCAGTTCGGCCGCGGCCTTGATCGCGCCGAGCACGGAAGCGCCGCCACACATGTCATATTTCATCTCGTCCATGTTGGCGGCCGGTTTGATCGAAATGCCGCCGGCATCGAAGGTCAGTCCCTTGCCGATCAACGCCACCGGCGCTTCGCTTTCCTTGTCGCCCTGGTATTCGAGTACGATCAACTTTGGCGGCTGACGGCTGCCGCGGGCGACCGACAGGAACGCGCCCATGCCCAGCTGCTGCATATCCGCTTTTTCCAGCACGGTGGTCTTCAGTCCGTACTGTTTGCCGATGGCCAGCGCCTGCTCGGCGAGATAAGTGGGGGTGCAGAGATTTCCGGGAAGATTGCCGAGGTCACGCACCAGTTTCACGCTTTCCGCGATGGCCTGGCCTTCCTTGATCGCTTGCTCGCCCGTACCCAGATCGCTGCGTTTGGGCACGGCCAGCACCACGCGCCGCAGCGCGCGGCGGTTATTGTTGGGTTTGCTCTTGAGTCGATCGAAGCGGTACAGCGAGGCCTCCGTGACTTCCACCGCCTGGCGGATTTTCCAGGCGATGTCGCGTCCTTTGACTTCCAGTTCGGTGAGGTAAGTGGTGATCTCGGAGGCGCCGGTGTCGCGCAGCGCGGTAACGGCCTTGCCGGTGACTTCGCGGTAGCGGCTTTCGTTGAATTCTTTTTCCTTGCCGCAGCCCACGAGCAGCACACGCTCGCTCGGAATATTCGGGATGTTGTGCAGCAGCAGCGTTTGTCCGGATTTTCCCTCGAGATCGCCACGGCGCAGGATGGCGCCGATGGCACCGCCGGAAACCTCGTCGATTTGATGGGCCACGGCGGAGAGCTTGCGCGATTCGAAAACACCCACCACGAGGCAACCGCTGCGCTGTTTTTCGGGGGTGCCGCTTTTGACGATGAATTCCATGCCGATTCCCTGTGATTATTTCCCGCTGGACGGCGGGAAGATGTGGTATATTTTTGTTGAGTTCGGGTTGCAGTTCCGTTTTACAATCAAGTCCTTAGGGATGACTGTGTGAATAAAAACGGTGTTTTCGATTGCCTGTGCTCCCGTGTCGCCAGTGAGCGGCATTTTCCAATGTTTCCTCGTCGCTTGTCAAAACATCTCTGGGTGGCCGCGCCTTGATCATTAACCGCGCGTTTTATCGGGAGGCCGGTACCACTACCCTGGCGATCGCGGCGGTGCTGCTGGTAGTCATGGTCCTGATGAGCATGACTACCCTGCTCGGGCGGGCGGCACGCGGTGAGCAATCCGAGACCGTGCTTTATATTCTGCTCGGTTTTCAGACGCTCGCGAAACTGGACGTCTTGCTGCCGCTGGCGTTTTACCTGGGAATTCTGCTGACGCTGTCGCGCTGGTATCGCGACAGCGAAATGACCGTGCTGGCCGCCTGCGGTATCGGCCTGATGCATTTCATGCGGCCGATCGCGGTGCTGGCGCTGGCGTTCGGCATCCTGGTGGCGGCCGGCGCGTTTTACTTCACCCCGCTGGCCACCCGGCAGATCGAAAACGTCAAAATCGAAAGCACGCATCGCTCCGAACCGAGCCTGATCGCCGCCGGCGTGTTTACCGAGTTACCCGGCGCGGGAAGAATCATTTATGTCGAAAAAATAAATGAGCAGGGAGATTTGCAGGGCATTTTTTCCAGCAGTCTGGAAGCGGGCAAGCAAGGTGTGCTCGTGGCTCAATCGGGCAATTCTTTCACCGATCCAAAAACCGGTGACAAATTCGTGGCCTTGCATGATGGTACCTTCTATGAAGGCGCGCCCGGCGCGCCCGATTACCGCATCGTCGAATTCAGTGTTTATAACTTTCGCATCGAACCCAAAAAAATCGGCGAGGCACCGGTACCGACCGCGGGACTTCCCACCATCGCCTTATTGGGGCGGCTGGCTAATCGCGATGCCATTGCCGAGCTGCATTGGCGGCTGGGTAAAACCATCGCCCTGTTCGTGTTGATGTTGTATGCCGTGGCCTTTGCCTATACCGACGTGCGCCGGGGCAGAATGTCCAATCTTTTTGTGGCCATCGTGGTTTACTTTGTTTACTCCAACCTGCTTGGCATCGGCGAAACCATGCTACAAAATGGGCGTCTGCCGCTCGCGGCAGGTTTATGGTGGGTTCACGGCGGGATGGTGTTGGTCGCCGTCTATCTCCTCAGGCAGCGTGCCCGTAACCGGCCGTTGCTTGCCATGCTCGCGCGATGGGGGCGCGGTTGATGTACGCCCTCATCGACCGGCTTATCGCGCGCCACATTCTCTACAGCACGCTGCTGGTGCTGAACGTTCTGGTGGCGCTGGCGGTGTTCTTTATCATGATCGATGGCCTCAAGGATTATGGCAAGGCCGGTTTCGGGCTGGTTGAGCTCATCAAATACGTTGTCCTCAAACAACCGCAGCAGGTCTACGATCTGTCGCCCATCGCCACCCTGATCGGCACGATGATGGGGCTGTCCACGCTGGCGCTCAATTCCGAGCTGACCGCCATGCGCGCGGCCGGCATATCCGTCGCCCGCATTGTCGGCGCTACGATGAAAATCGGGTTTGTGTTCATTGCCGTGATTTTTTTGTTGGGTGAATACGTCGTTCCCGTCTCGGAAAACCTCGCGCAACTCGGACGCGCCAAGGCGCTTGAAACCTCTTTGCAAAAGAAAAGTTCCGGTATTTGGCTGCGCAGCGGAACGTCGTTCGTGAATATCGGCGAGGTGCTACCCGATCTGAGCCTGCTGCGATTGAATGTTTATAATTTCGACGGCCATTCACGGCTGAGTAGGCAGACTTCGGCGCGCCATGCCTGGCATGATGGCGACAGGTGGTGGCTGGAAGATGTCAGCGAAAGCGTCATTGTCGGCAAGGAAGCCGTCCAGACGCGCCGTGTGCCGAAGGAAGACTGGCTCTCGGAGGTTACACCCGAGGTCGTGTCGGTGTTTGCGGTGCAGCCCGGCAGCCTCTCCATCCAGCGGCTGCATTATTACATCGGGCACTTGCAGCAGAATAATCAGGATACACGTAATTTCCAATTGGAGTTCTGGAAGAAAATTTTCATGCCCTTGGCAACACTGGTCATGATGCTGCTCGCCACGCCATTTGTCTTCCGCCAGATCCGCAGCGGCGGCATGAGCCACCGCGTGTTCATCGGCATCATGCTCGGGCTGTTGTTCGTTATTGTGGATCAGAGCCTGGGTTACTTTGGCCTGATTTACGCGCTACCGCCCGTTGCCGGGGCGCTGCTGCCCATTGTCATGTTTTTCGCTCTCGCGCAGTTTCTGCTCTATCGCGCGGCGCGGGGATTGTAAGCTGCCATCGCCCGTTGTTTAATTATCCCATGGGAATCCTTAGAGCCGTTGTGATGGCCATCGCCGTTGCTGTTGCCGGCATGACGCCTGTCGCTGAGGCCGACACTCCGCCTGGCCGCCTCACGGGCGGCCAGATTTATGATTTGCCCGGCTGGTTCAAGAAAAGCTTTCTGGTTTTGGGCGAAGACATGCAGGAGGCCAAGGCTCAGGGGCGGCATGTGCTGCTATTTTTGCATCTCGCCGAGTGTCCTTACTGTGCCAGGCAATTGGATGAAAATTTCCGCAGCGGTGACACTAAAATCTTTGCCGAAAAGCATTTCGACGTCATCGCCATCGACATTCGCGGCGGCAGCACCGTCGAGTGGTTCGACGGCAAGTCCTACACGGAAAAGGCGCTGGCCGCGAAGCTCAAGGTGATGGCTACCCCGACCCTGCTGTTTTTTGACCACGGCGGAAAAACCGTGCTGCGGCTCAACGGCTACCGCCAGCCGCGCAGCTTGCGCCAGGCGCTCGATTACGTGCACCAGAAGCAATACCACTTACAGTCGCTGGCGAGCTTTGTGGAAAAGCAGAAACAAAATCCCGTTTATGGCTTTCGTCAGGATCCGCGGTTCTCCAACATGTCCAATTTCAAGGGTTATTCCCAGCCGCTGGCCGTGATCTTCGAGGACCAGGACTGCGTCGATTGCGACGAGTTTCATACCAAGGTGCTCGACCACGCCGACGTGCAACCGGAGCTGGCCAAGTTCAAGGTCGTCCGGCTCGATGCCTACTCGACGTCCCCGATCGTTGACTTCGACGGCAGAAAGACCTCGCCCCGGGAATGGGCGCAACGACTGAACGTGATCTACCGGCCGGGGGTGGTGTTCTTCAATGAAGGCAAGGAGCGCGTGCGGATGGACGGGATGCAATACCATTTTCACTTCAAGGAATTGTTGCGTTATGTCAGCGGCAAGCACTACCGCCGGCACGCCAGCTTCTCTTCCTACAATGCTGAACGCCGCGAGGAACTGCTGCAACAGGGGGTGGTGATCGACTACTCGCAATAAAGCGGTTGCGATGTTTTTCCGCCTTGCGGCTCAGCGCGGCTTGCCCACCGGGCTGAAAACCAGCATCATTCCCAGCCCCACCAAGCCCGTGAAGAAGATAAGCGTCCAACCGGGCATACTGAGCCCCAGGAAGGTCCAGTCGACCTTAGCGCACTCTCCGGTGCCCTCAAACACCAGTTTCAGCGTCTTCTGCCAGGGAAACTTTTCCAGCATCGTGTCGAAATCGTAGCTACAGCCGGGCAATTGGTCGAACGGCAGACTCTGTATCCACAAATGCCGTCCGGCCACTGCCGCACCCAGGCTGGCGTCCAACGCGATCATCCCACCGTAGAGGCGTTGACCGAGCACACCTGGATTTTGCAGCGCACCGGCCAGCAGAATGAGACCGGCGCCGATCACAAGCAGCCGCTGAAAGATGCACAGCGGGCAGGGCTCCAGATGCATGACGTACTGGAAATACAGCGCTGCCACCATCAGCCCGGCACAGACCAGGAACCCGCTAAAAAAAATTACGCGTGGCGATTTGTTGATCAACATCGAAAATCTCCGCAGGAAACCTGTGAGGGCGGGATATTATCAATAAACGTTAGCTTACCGAGTTTTTTTGAATCTCACCAATACCAGCAGCCCCGACAGCAACAACATCAGCGCAGAAGGCAGCGGTACCGCCGTTGGTAAGCTGGAGGCCATGGCGAGCGCTAGTAGTTCGTGGCCACGCGTTGTCGGATGTATCGGATCCCAGAACAAATACCTGTCCGCGATCCCGGGATCGATGATGCAGGCGAGATTCGCGAGGCACGGACGGGTGACATTACCAAAACCGTATTTCGCCGGATTGGCCACGACACTATTCAGCAGCCCGAAGGTATTGAACGACATGATGTCCGCCTGCAGATCGGTTTTCAGTTGTCCCAGCATGGCCGCCAATTGCTGGTCGAATACCCCAGACAGCAGCGTGCCGCCCAATTGCGACGACGTTCCGTTAAAGCGCGGCGCCTTACCCAGGTCAGGCAGATTGGGAACCAAGAAGTGCTGGGCACCGGCGTTGTTGAGATCGGTAATGGCGGTTGACAGATTACCGAGCGCGTTGCCGATGGCCGCCGCCGGGTTGAAAGTGGCGGGGTTTTCCAAACTCCGCATCAAGTCATTCGGTCCCGCCCAAACGATGTACAACGCGTTGGCATCGGCGCTGCTGGTGCGATCGAGATAATCGTTCACTTGCCCGCGCACACCGGTCAGGGCCGAGCTGGGAATAAATCCGCCGCTGCTGGCGTTAAGCACGTTAACAAAACCCGTGGTGGCGCCACCCTGAGCGTAGTTCTTGCTGTTGTCCACTGGCAAACCCAATAACGGAGCCAGGTATTGCACGGCCACCGGGCCATTCGAAAAGCGCTTGTCTGAATAAGGCGCGGGCGGGAAACCGTAGCCGCTTACGAGAGGGATGTTGCCGGGGTCGGACAGACTGTCGCCGAAGATATAAAGCGACGAAAACGACGCCGCCGACGCGGCCAAGGGGATAAAGAAGAGAATCAACAGGATGAGGCGACGCATGGTAGTCCTCCATTCATTGACTGCTCTGGGGCGAAGCACCAAAGACCAACAGGGGTCAGACTTTGAGGTTTCCCGCACATCTTCCCGCACTCATGTCCCCGCATGCAACAAGGGCAAGCATCTCGCATAGTCGCTGCGCGGCCGCAGGCGCCGACAGTTCGTGTAGCACGTAGGGCGCAATAGAGCAGCGTATTGCGCCGCATGTCAATCATCCTCATTCATGGACGCGCCCCCATCTGGCGTCACCATGCCCCGTCAATGTAGCCGTGCAACGTTGAATGAGGCCAATCCACGGGACGGCGGACCCCATTTTTCAGCGATGGCTAACGAGCGACGGCATTTCATGAGTACCTCCTTCGATTACGCTACGGGTATGTAGCGAGCCGCAGGATGCGGGCAAACCCTACTCGCCCTATGAAGATATGTTCCGATCTGGGTGTCTATGGAATTCGGGACTGGCTTACTTAAAGGACGCCGCCCAATCAATTCACCGCCTATCCCGCAAAAGCTCAGTATCCCGTCATTCTTGGCAAGCGGGAATCCAGCGGTTATTGCAGGCCTCACGGACGTTTGCTTTAAGTTAAGCGCCATTCTGCAGAATCCGTTGTGTTCGCTAGCACGCAGTGTTCCTAGGGCGTAAGGCGTAAAAGAGATGCAGCGGTGGATGGCCTCACAGCCCGTTGACTGGATTCTTGTCAAAGCCAATTAAACTGAGAGACCGCTCATCTGATGACATCGATGCCAATTTTGGTATCGAATAACAACAGGAGTGGAACATGAACAGATTCGAAAATTCTAAACCACGGAGTTGGTTGGTAGCGTTATCTCTAGCCGCATTGGTGACAACAGGGGTAGTAAACGCGCAAGGGGGCGGGTCTGGCTCAAGCGCGGCGAATGGACCGATAGGCGCAGTCAGTACGTCGGCGGGCAGTGTGCCCCTTGGAACAGCTGGCTATTATGCGATTCTGGCAAAAGCGGGCGTCTCAACCGTTCCATACTCCGTGGTGACTGGGAATGTTGGAGTGAGTCCGATCGCCAGGGTTGGCTTAACGGGATGGTCCGAAACAGCCGCAGCCGACAACTCCGATCTCTATTCGACATCCGCTCAAGTGGCCGTGCCCGGAAAATTATACGCCGCCGACTACGCGGAGCCTACGCCTACTAATCTCGGCACGGCCGTACTCAACATGGAAACCGCGTACAACAACGCCGCTGGCCGGACAGCTTCATCTGCTGCCACCACCAATGTCGGTAGCGGAACACTGACCAGCCTAACCTTCAACGCACTTCCCGGTGGCGTTACCGTCTACGAATGGGGGAGCGCTGTTACCATACCGACGAATCTCACTTTCAGTGGCAGAGCAACCGATGTCTTTATCCTTAAGGTGGCGGGAACGCTCAACATGGCTGCTAACATGAAAGTTATCCTAGCCGGCGGTGTACTGCCTCAGAATATCTTCTGGCAGGTCTCTGGTGCTGTGACCATGGGAGCGGGCACGCATTTTGAGGGAGTTATATTGGGCAAGACCGGGATCACTTTTGGAACCCTCGCATCGATCAACGGCAGGCTGCTAGCGCAGACGGCGGTTGTTCTTGATTCGACGACCGTTACCGTTCCGAGCGTTCCGAAAAAACGGCGCCGTGGTTAAGACAGTTGTGTTTATCGCTGCCGTGCTCCGGTAAGCGCTTAAAGCACTGGTGGTAAAAACAGAACAAGAAGACCGTCGCGAGACGGTCTTTTTTTTGAGTTGCATGAACCTAAAAAAAGCAGTTAACCCGCAGTTTCGGCTGTCAACCGTATCGGCGCCAACATGTTTGCTCGATAAGGGCAGAAAATGGCGGGTCACGCGGCGTGAGGACAGCGCCTACTGTCCCGATTTTCGTAATGCGCCGGCTTTGCGAGGCAACAACTGTCGGTAGTGCATCACGGTAAGAATCTCGATGCGCACGGCGGTGATACGGTAGATGAGGCGATAGGGACGTTCGAGCAGTTCACGCAAGTCGTCGCGGGGATAATCGGGTACCTGTCGGCCACTGAGCGGAGCGGTTTCCAGCTGGCGCGCCCGCGCCACGAGTCGGGCGACGACATCTTTGGCCATGATCGGGGCGTCTTTCGCGATATAGTCTTCGATGTCCTCCAGCCGCGCTTGTGCTTCCGGCGTCCAGAAAACCGCCGTCATCGCGTGATGCCGAAGTGTTTCTCGATTTCCTCCTGTGGGATGAGCCGACCCGCATCAGCATCAGCCAGACCGCGCTCGATGGAGGCGCGTACCTCAATCTGGTATGCCAGCTCGTCCCAGCTAACCTCATCGGGCAGCTGGTCGATTAACTGGTGGGCGGCTTCTTTAACTTTGGTGGATGGCATGATGAACTAGATCAAGCATATTGTTCGATAAGTATATCACGGTCTTCTTGTGACGCTGTATTGCACCCATTCCGCCGTGTTACCCAGCCTTTGTCAAGACACCTTCGGTGTAAAGCTTTATCAGCGAATGATGAAATAGCAGAAGAACAAAGACTTGAGTGATTATTTATGGGGTGCCTGCCACTAAAATAGAGATAACGGTTAACCTGAATTAGTTTTAGATGTAGGCAAGCGTATCAACCGTGTCCCTGAAAGACGGTCATGCCACGCGAGCTTATTGCGGTCATAGAGCACCCAGAAAAATCCCAACCCGAGACAAAGTAGAGAGAGCAGGGCAAAGACAAAGCGCTTGAAGGCGTCGATCCATGTCATCGGTGCCCCATCGTTGCGCACCAACTTGATGCGCCAGGTGCGCATCCCCAAGGTTTGGCCGCCGTGAGTCCAGAAGCCGGCATAGAAAAAGAAACAGATAGCAAGCAAGTAAATTTGATAGGCGGTTTTAACGATCATGCCGGGATTTTTTCCGCCGGTCAGCCAGACGTAGGGATAGCTCAACATAAAAAGGATCGCAAGCAGCAACAGGCCGTCGTAGAGCATGGCGCCGAGGCGGCGCAGGAAACCGGGGGGCGGTAATTCAGCGGTCATGGTGAATTTTTTCGGTAGTGCCTAGCAGCTTGCTGAAAAACTCTTCGTCACCCCGGCGAAAGCCGGGGTCCAGAATATTATAATGAATGAAATTAGTAATACGCTGGATTCCGGCTTGCGCCGGAATGACGGACACGGGTGTTGTACCGACTTTTTCAGTAACCTGCCAGACAGTTTTGTTTAAAAAATGTTCAATCTGAAAGAGTCACAACGCCCGGGCTGGTTTGTTCCGGCCCGGGGATGATTACACACAAACTTATGCACAAAATCTGTGGGTAGTTTCTCGCCTATCGTGCAAACCAGCCTGTTTGTCCGGAAATAATGAACATGCAGTGGCCGCCGCTGCCTCCGACTCTATACGAATCCACGGCGATAGGATAACCTTGCAAGCCGTTGAGGGATGGGGGAACGTTGTTCCGCTTTATCCAGACTTTCTCATATTGCCTTCTCAGGGACATTTGATTGCTAGCCAATAATCTTTCGCTGAATTTTGTCGAGCTCGGGCTTTTTTGCGCGTATCTCGCCATGCTCTTGGCGCTGCTGCAAGGGCTCGCACCGATCGCGGCGCATTACCTGGGTAAGCCGCGGCTGGCGCAGCTCAGCGTGAATGCCAGCGTCGCCGTGTTTGGGTTGACTACGTTTGGCGGTCTTAGTCTGATTCACGCTTTTGTGACCAGCAATTTCTCGGTTGAATACGTCGCGGCTCACTCCAACTCGCTGTTGCCAGTCTTCTATAAGGTGGCGGCGTTGTGGGGCGGGCATGAAGGCTCGCTGTATCTGTGGGTGTGGGTGCTTACCTTATATACGATGATTGTTGGTTGGCACGGGCGCAAACAATATCCGGAACACTTGCCTTCCATTCTCGCTGTTCAAGGGTGGCTGATGGTGGGCTTTTTCGGCTTGATTCTGTTTTTGTCGAGCCCCTTCACGCGTTTGTTCCCCTCGCCAGCGGACGGTAACGACCTCAATCCACTGTTGCAGGATCCGGGGATGGTCATCCATCCGCCCATGTTGTATCTGGGTTACGTGGGTTTTTCAGTGCCCTTTGCCTTTGCCATGACGGCGCTCATTACACGCTGGCGCAGCGAACTCTGGGTCGGGCTGATCCGGCGCTGGGCGCTGATCGCGTGGGGGTTCCTGACCACCGGCGTCATGCTCGGCGGTTGGTGGGCCTATTACGAGCTGGGCTGGGGCGGTTACTGGGCCTGGGACCCGGTGGAGAATGCTTCGTTCATGCCGTGGCTGTTGGGCACGGCGCTGGTGCATTCGATCACGGTGCAGGACCGCCGGCGCATGCTGCACACCTGGAATATTTTTCTGGTGATCTCGACCTTCTCGCTGTCGCTGCTCGGCACCTTCCTGGTGCGTTCGGGCGTGCTGTCCTCGGTGCATGCGTTTGCGGTTGATCCGGGGCGCGGTGCTTATATTCTCTCGTTCATGGTGATCGTGCTGACCGTGTCCTTCGGCATTTTCATGGCCAAGGGCCGTTACCAGCAGGCGGAGGAAACGATCACCTCAATGTTGTCGCGCGAATCGTTGTTTGTCTGGAATAACGTGCTGTTCACGGTGGCCTGTGCGACCGTGCTGCTCGGCACGCTCTATCCATTGGCGCTTGACGCGCTGAGTGGGCAGAAGATTACCGTCGCCGCGCCGTATTTTAATGCCGTCATGGTGCCCTTGTTCCTTGTCATCATCCTGCTCATGGCTGTCGGACCGCTGGTGCCGTGGCGCAAATCGAATGTCGAGCGGCTGCGGAAGCGTCTATTGTTGCCGCTTACCTTAGGCGTGTCTGTTGCGGCGCTGATGTTTGTCTTTCTGCGGTCGGTGCATTGGACCGGCCCGGTCGCGGTGGGGCTGGCGCTGTTTGCCTTGGCCAATCTGGTGGCGGATTATCTGCGCGCCGTGCGGCAGCGCCGCTTGCAACTGAGCAAAGAATCAATGGGCCGCGCCTGCCTCAAGACCGTGCTGGGTAACCGGCGGCATTACGGCGGCATGATCGTACACTTTGGGATTGTCATCATCACGCTCGGGCTGGTCGGCTCGGGCTTGTTCCGCTCCGAAGAGACGGTCGTTATGGCGCCGGGCGATGTGATGGAAGTGGCCGGAGAACAGTTGCGTTTTGAGGGGGTAAGCAACCGGCGCGGTGAAAATTACACGGCCATCCAGGCGCGCCTGACCTTGCTGAACAGCGGTCGAATTGTAATTCCGGAGAAGCGGCGTTACATGCGGCAGGAAATGCCGATGACCGAGTCGAGCATTGATTCCACCCTGCTGCGCGACGTCTACGCGGTGCTCGCGGAATCGGGTGGCGGGGACAAGTGGGCCGTGCACGTTTACGTCAACCCGTTGGTCAATTTCATCTGGACCGGCGGGATTATTATTCTCTCGGGCCTGTTCCTGTCCCTCACCAGCCGGCGCGCGCGGGATGTCAAGGCCACGGCCAGCGTCATGGAGCCGGCCAAATAAATTTCCTCGGATTTTTTGTCAGCGCCGATGATTTCCGATAAACACAGATGAAAATATCCTTTTTGAATATTTTTTATCCGTGTCTGTCGGCGCTCATCGGCGCCTGCGTGTTGTTATTTTCGCTTACGGTGCCTGCCGCACAGGTGACGGAAGATCCCCTGGAACGACAGGTGCTCGACATTGCCAAGGATCTGCGTTGCACGGTATGCCAGAACCAGCCCGTGGCGGAATCCAACTCCGATCTGGCGCGTGACATGCGTGTCATCATCCGTGAGCAGATTCAAGCCGGGAAATCACGCGAACAAATAACCAGCTACTTCGTTGATCGCTACGGCGATTACGTGCTGATGAAGCCGCCCACGCGTGGATCGGGCGCGATCGTGTGGGCCGCGCCGTTGGCGCTGATAGTAGTTGTCGGCGTGTCCGGCTGGGTCTTTCTGCGCCGCCGCCTGCGCCCCTCGATGCCGCCGCCGCCACCGCTGTCCAAGGAAGACGCCGCCCAGGTGCGCGCCGCGCGCAAACAAGGTAGTTCATGATCTGGCTGGCCGCGAGTGCCCTGGTGATTTCCGCCCTGACGTTGTGGTACGTCACGCGTCCGCTGATGCGGCCGATCACACCGGACGATCGTGAGCGTCTCGATCAATTGCTACAATTGCGCGATCGCTTGCTCGTGCAACTGAATGAGCTCGATATCGAGGAAGGCGATCGTAACATCGATGCCGCGGTCGTCGGCGATGAGCGCCAGCGCCTGGAGGCGGAACTCGCGAAGGCGTTACGTGAGCTGGAAACCTTGAAGGGCGCGAAGAAAAAGAAAAAAGCCAAAACCGAGCCGCGCCGGGGCTGGATCGTCATCCTCGTTGTGCTTTGCGTTGTTATCCCCGGGGCGGCGGCGGGGCTTTATGCTCTGAGCCAGCGATCGACGTTGGCGTATATTTCCAACCCCGAGGCGCCGGCGAACGCTTCCATGCCGCCCATGGTGCTGGAGATGGTCGCGCGCCTGGAGAAACGTCTGGAAGAGCAGCCGGACGATGCCGCCGGCTGGTTCAAGCTCGGCCGTGCCTACGCCGTGTTGGGCCGGCAGGATGCGGCCAATTCAGCCTATGCGCGGGCTTACAAACTCACACCGGACGATCCGCAAGTGGTGGCGGAATACGCGACATTTCTCTACAACGGCGATCCGGAGAATACCGGCGGACAGGTGTTAGATCTGTTTACCCGCCTGCTGAAGCTGGATCCGAACAACCAGGATGCGCTCTGGTTCCTCGGCTTCGCCAGCTTTCAGCACGGCGATAGCAAGCTGGCGCTGAAATATTGGGAGCAGCTGCTTAAAGGTCTGGCGCCGGACAGCAAGGAGGCGGAGCATATACGCCTGATCATTGCTAAAACGCGGGAAAAGCTTAGAAAGTAATAACAAACATTGGCTTACGGTGGGAACTTGATCCGCTGGGTGGAGCCTGCGACTTTACAGTGCGCGGCCGGCTAGGGTATAAGTGAGCCTGAGCGATTAGAAATAAGCAGTGATAATAACAATGCGGTTCCTTGGTTTCCTAATAGCAGCGGTATCCGTTTTGGGCATGTCGTGGTCAGACGGTGCGCAGGCGGGCATTTCTTCGTTCATGGACGCCAACGGTGTCATCCACTTTACCAACGTCCCTTCCGACCCACGTTATGTGAAGATGGTCCCGGTGTCATACCGGCCCCCGCCGACACCAGTGCGGGTATCCACCAGAACACCGAAATTCGGTCGATTTCCGGAACATTTCGTGTCGCTGGTGGAAGAGGCGGCGCTGGAACACAGTATCGATAGCGATTTGCTTAAGGCGGTGATTACCGCCGAGTCGGGCTACGATCCCCATGCGGTCTCGAGCAAAGGCGCGGTCGGTCTGATGCAGCTCATGCCTGAAACCGCTCGCCGTTATGGCGTACGAAATCTCTACGATCCGGCACAGAACATCCGTGGTGGCGCGAAATATCTGCACGATCTGATGCGCAAGTACAATAACGATCTGTCGCTGACCCTGGCGGCGTATAACGCGGGCGAGCAGGCGGTCGTCCGTTATGGCAACCGTATTCCGCCGTTTCGCGAGACCCGGTTGTATGTGCCGCGCGTCATCGGCCTTTACCAGCAGTATCAGCTTAGCAGTCGCTATAAGCTCAGCAGTCGTTAGGGAAAGTCTGAAAAAAGTCATTCCCCCTCTCCCCTGAGGGAGAGGGCTGGGGTGAGGGAATTATTCAGGGGTTCCTATAGTTAACAGGTGGGTTAGGCAATTTTGCCGTAACCCACCGAACAATTACGATAATTCCTTAATCAACGGCTGTAACTTCTGCTCCCACGCTTCCGGCGTGAGCGGGCCGATCTGCTTGTAACGGATGACACCCTGCTTATCGATCACGAAGGTTTCCGGCACGCCGTAGACGCCGAGATCGATCCCCAGTCTGCCGTCCTGATCCGAGAGGCTGAGTTCGTAGGGATTGCCCAGTTTTCCGATCCATTGCAAGGCATCTTCGCGTCTGTCTTTGTAGTTGAGGCCGATAATGGTCACGACCTTGCGGCTGGTGAGTTCGTTCAGAAACGGGTGCTCCTGGCGGCAGGCGACGCACCATGAAGCCCAGACGTTGAGCAGATAGACTCGCCCATGGAGATCGTCGCGGCTGACTTTGCGGGCCGGGTCGGCGACGGTGGCGAGCGAGAAAGCGGGCAAGGATTTGCCGATCAGCGGAGACGGTATCTTGTGTGGGTCGAGTCTCAATCCGTAGGCGAGCAGCAGGCCCAGGGCGACGAACACCACAAGCGGGACGATGTATTTTTTCATGGCCGTTTCATTTCTTTGCCCGGCGCAAAGGCACCGCCCTTGAGAGCCTGGGCCGCTTCCGGCGGCATGTATTTTTCGTCATGCTTGGCTAACACTTCGCTCGCTATGAATCGGTTTCCTTCCTGCAAGCGGCCCTGCGCGACAATGCCTTGACCCTCGCGGAACAGGTCCGGGAGGATTCCTTCGTAATGTACCGGCAACTTCTTATTGAGGTCGGTGACGATAAAATCGACTTTCAAACCATCGGTTGACCGGCGCACACTCCCGCTCTCCACGAGACCGCCGATGCGGAAGGCTTTATTGACGGC
>JAUSDQ010000316.1 GCA_030650525.1 Sulfuricaulis sp. | reverse complement strand
CTCGTGTTCAATAATCACTCGCCGAGAGATAACTTAATCTGGGAGGTTGATCTGGTACATTGTTCCACCAAGCTCAATGAGTATGTAATGCGAACCTTCGACATCCATGATACTCATGGTTCTGACCCGCACAATTTTTTTTGCATCCACGGGACCTGCTACCCTCTTCCCCTGAATGCCATTCACAACGGGAAGTCCTTTTTCATCGAGGGTCAGCGTATAAGAAAACCGATCTTTCGAGGATCTCGGCGGCTCTTTGGAGCAAGCCGTAAGGGGTATATACCCGATACACAAAACCAGCAAATACGAAAACCACTTTGGGAATTGTTTATGGTGCATGGATGCTCTCCTTGTTGGTTGGTGGGTAAATTTTCTTAGCGATCAAAAACTCAGATTTAGCCGGCCGTAAACAACGCGGCCCGGCACAAAGGACGGGTTCGCCGGATCGGTATCCTGGAACTTGAAGGACTTGTCGAGAAGGTTCTTGACGCCCACGGCGAATAGCCCGAAACGCCTCGGGAAGCGGTAACTAATCTCGGTATCCGCCAGCCAAATCTTCTCCGTCCCGGCTGTGTAGACATACGGGTTCCGACTAACGTCGATAAAAGATCCAATTTGCCGCAGATGGGTTGCCCGCACGGTCCAGCTGAGGCCGGAGGCGTGATAGTACCCCAGGCCAAGCGGGATGCGCTGCGTGCGCAACTTGAGAATCCCGTCGGTCGCCAGGTCCTCCGGTCTTTGCGTAAATTCATACTGGTATTCCGTGGTGGCCACCCACTGGGGACCGAGGGTCCAATACAGATAGGCCCGGCCCAGCTGCTCATCCCAAGCGGCAAAGGACACGCCCGTGGTTGTATTTTTTTTAGGAACTTTCATATCCCGCGCGGAGAACTCAATGCCCGTCAGTGCATCTGAAAAACGGTGATCGAGCCCGAGACCATAGCGCCGAGCATCGGTGGCGTTTAAGTCATCGAAGAATTGATTGAAGCCGGCCACTTGCGTGGGTTCGATGGTTTGGTCGGTCACCAGATCGCGCTTGGATGCGCGAAAAACGGCCGCGCGCACCGTCGTCATGGGCTGCGGGGCCCACATTAAGCCCAGCTTGGGGTTGACGCGACTCTCGCCCACAACGTTGTTCTTAATAAGTTCCGCGCTGAGACCCAGTGTCCAGATCAGCTCGCCGAATGTCTGCACATTGGCATAACTGTACGCGCTGATATGGCGCGTGCTCGTCGCGTCTATGGTATTGACGGGCGTCCGAAACGGGCACAGAAACGGAAACGCGGTGCAGGTCGGTTTTACGGTGTATACAATAGTTCCGGTGATCCGGTTATCCACCGAACCGTCGTAGTAGCCGATACCGCTGACGACGTTATATCCGGCTGAGCGGTGCAGATGCTGCATCTCGGCAAGCCTGTTGCTCGTGCTCGAAACCGAGTCGGTGGTGGTCGTGCTGGTTGTGGAAGTGGTAGACGTAACGCTGGTCGAGTAGACGCTATCGTAGGTACGCGAATCCCGATCCTGCGATTGCAACGACAACACAAGATCCGAGGCCGGCGACAATTGATAGCGCAAACCGAGACGCCGCGTCCGGGTATCGAGCTCTTCCGTGCGCACGGTGGAGTAATCGGCCGGATTGAACTTGAGCCGCAGATCGCCGTTGTCCTTGACGAGGCTGCGCGACTCGGCCTGCACATTGATCGCCGGGGACAGCGCCGCCTGCACAAAACCGTCGTGAATCGTCTGATCCAAGCTATTGTTCGCGCGAAAGCCATCGGAGTAGTAACGGAACGCGCCCACGCTATAAGACACGTTGCCGGTCAGTCCGGAAACAACCGCCTCGGCGCCACGCGTGTTGTTGCTCGCGGTCAGCCCATTGACCTGGGCGGCGACCCGTTCGCGCGCGAACAGCGGATTAAATTCGTTGTACGCCGGGATACTGGGGCCCAGTCCATCCGGGATATAGGCACCGCTCTCCGTCAGCTGCGGTTGCAGTGGATTGAGGTTTAGCGGCTGGAGCAGTTGCGCCTGTAACAGTTCGCTCACGCGCGCGATGTTATGGCGCGGGAGCGCGGCATAAGAATCCGCGAGAAAGCGATGCGCGGAATAATTCGAGGGATCGGTATTGACCGAGCGCCAGCCTTCCACCAGGGCGCGCTGACGAAATCCGAGATTTTGATAGATTCGCGCCAGGCCCGCGCTGCGCGCCGCGAAGTCCTGGTCGAGCAACAGGCGCGAGCGGTACACCGCGCGGTTGTCGTTAAGCTCGATGGACTTCTGGAAATCCTGCAGCGCCTCGACCGGGCGGTTCTCGGATTGCTTGCGGATGGCGTCGTAGAAATAAGGCGTGGGGTCGTTCGGGTCGAGCTGCTTGGCCATGGCCAGCTGCGTTTCCGCGAGCTTGGTACGCTTCTCATCATAATAGGCCTTGCCCAGGTAGCTGCGGATCAGCGCATTGTTGGGGTCGAGGCTGGCGGCGATCTCGATTTCACGCCGGCCGTTTTCCAGATCGCCGGTGCGGATGACGGCCAGCCCCAGGCCCAGGCGCGGCAAGGGGTCGGCGGAATCGAGGGCGATCGCCTGCTCGAAGGCCTGTTTGGCCTCCAAGGTTTTGATCTGGGTGAGATAAGCGAAGCCGAGCACCGTCTGGGTGCGCGCGATATTCGGGTTGAGCGCCACCGCGCGGTTGGCCGTTTCCAGGGCGCGGTCGAGATCGCCGAGCGACAACCACAGCTCCGACAGCCGCGCCAGGGCCAACACCTTCTTCGGATCCCGACTCAGGGTTTGCTCCACGCTCGCGCGCGCGCCTTCGAGGTCGAATGCCGCCTGCTGCGAGTAGGACAGCGCGATCCACGCCGGGGCCGACTCCGGGTCGCTGGCGTTGGCGCGGCGCGCGATATCGAGCGCCGCGGTCTTGTCGTTGCGCGCCAGCGCCACCACCGACTGCAACGCCGTGGCGTGCGCGTTATCCGCGGCGAGGCTGAGCGAGCGCGCGATGTCGGACTGCGCCTCGTCCAAGCGGCCCACCGAGAGCAGCAGCCCGGCGCGGAAATTAAAGAAACGCGCGTCGGCGACGGTATTCGGTACCGCGTCGATGGCCGCGAAGGCGGCGGCGCTGTCGCCGGCCAGATAGGCGGCGGCCGCGCGCCGCGCACGCTCGACCCAATCGGCGGTGCCGGTCAACACGCTGGGATCGAACAACGGCGGATAATAGAGTGACCACTGCACGGCATCGCGCACGCGTACGACCGGCCGCGCCACCGGCGCCTGGCCGGCGCGCGCGACCGCCCACTCGCCGCTGGCCAGAGGAACGGTGCCTTGCGCGTTTTCCGCGAGTACGCGCCCTTCGAGAACCGTGACGCTGCCCTCGTCCCGATCCGCGCGCACCACGAACTCGGTGCCCTCGACCGCGGCGTTGACATAGGGCGTTTTTATTTTGAGCGAGCGCGGCACGCGGCTGATGAAGTGCGCCACGCCGGTCACCAGATCGAGCCACGAGGTCTGCCGGTCCTCGATGCCGGAGAGCGTGATGGTGGTGCGTTGATCGAGACGGACAATCGTCTCGTTCGCCAGCATCAACGCGGCGCGGCCGTGCACGCCGACGCGCAACATGTCGCCGGGACAGAAAGTGTCGTTGAGTCTAACCGGATGCCAGGCCGTTGCCTGCGCGGCCCGCGTCTCGATCGTGCCCTGCGCCGAAACCACCTTGGCGACCGATTTTTCACAGGCGCCGGAAGCCGCCGCCTGTGCCGCCGGTAAGGCGGCAATCAGGAAAATTAGAATGGAACTGAAAATAAGAAATCGCGGGCGGTTCCCATGCCGCATTCTTGTCTTCCTCAATCCTGTTGCAAAATTATTTTTTTAAGTGCTGTTCTGTGTAACCGCGGAGCTTTCCTTGCTCCGTCTTTTTTATCCCGCGGGCAATAAAAACACCGTCAGGTCTTGCCCGGGGACAGGCGTCTGCCGGTTGCCCGCCAGAACTCCTTGTCAGTGAGCGGTCCTTGCTTCCTGACGACAATATCCCATGTTGCGTGTTTCATTATCGCGGGCTCCTATGTTAAGTGTCAAACAAAGATAACGCCCGGTTCCGGCGGTCATGCGTTTGACTGGTATTTCCAGCCACTCGTCCCGGGTGGCTACTTAGTCTCTATGCGCACCGTGGCGGTCCAGGAGTCACCGGGGGGCGTGGACAACCAGCGCTCGCACAATTCCTGGTATAAGCGCGCGGGGACATCGGCTGGATTCTGCTCGAGCCAGCGGCCGAACCCGGCGCGCGCCGGCTCCCAGCGCCGCTGGCCATAATCGGCCAGCGCCGCGGCGAACAGGGCGCAGGATTGTACGGTGCCCGCATCGGCATCTTCCTTGGCGCAAAGCAACTCGCAGACCTCGATCGGCTTGGATTTTCCCGGCAACAGAAAAACACCCAGAGCGCGCGTCTGGAACGAGGTCAACCCCGCCACCGATTCGCGTGCCACCAGGATGCGCGTGCGCAGGATTTTGTTCAGGCCCTGGATGCGCGTCGCGGTATTCACCATGTCGCCCACGGCGCGGTACTCGAAATGATCTACGGCGCCGATGTTGCCGAGCAACATCGGGCCGGCGTTCAGGCCGATCCGCGTGAGCAACGCGGGGGCACCGGAAGATCGATTGAACCGGTCCACGGCCTGAGCAATGCCCAGGGCCGCGCGGCACGCCTGGGCCCGCAGATCGCCCTCCGCGTGGGCGCTGGCCCCGGCCCAGATCGCCAGCATGGAATCGCCGATCACGTCCGACACGAAACCGCCATGGTCGCGTACCGGACCGAACACCGCGCCGTAATAGCGGTTCATCAGCGCCCCGAGCTGCTCCGGTTCCATAGTCTCGGCGAGCGCGGTGTATTGTTCGGCATCGGTGGCCAGACACGCGCCGTACACCACCTGCTTGTCGGCGCGCACGTCGGTGAGATTCCTGGCGAGATCGTCCACCACCTTGTCCGGAACATAGAAACCGAAGGCGCGGCGGATGTGCCGGCGCTCGCGGTTGGTGTCCAGGTAATGCCACAGCAGCGCGGCGAACAATGCGACCGGCGCCTGCACCAACAAGGGAATCACCAGCGGGTACCACTGCGCGGCCGACGCGAAGCGGAAATAAGCGAACCCAAAATATAACGCACCCAAACCGGCGAGCAGGGCGATGCCCGGCAGCACCCGCCACCACAGGCTGACGAAGCCGATGAGCAGGCCCCACGCGGCCACCAGCGCCAGCTGCGCGCGCAGATCGAGCGGCCGGACCGGAAAATCCTCCAGCAGATTGGCGAAGGCCGTGGCCGCGATCTCCACGCCGCTGACGTCCAGGCCGCTGGCTTGCGAAAACGCCGTGTAGAACCCGTCCTTCTGTTCGTGTTGCAAACTTTCGGCGACACCGACAAACACCGCCGCGCCGCGCATATCCACCGGCATTGCAGCGGCGGTGTCGGCCTCCAACACCTTATAATATGGCACGGTGGTTAGGCGCCGCGGGGCGCCGTAAAAATTCAGGTAGCGGCTGTCGCCAGCCTGATACAGGTGCACCAGCGAACGCAGCAGACGCCCGTTGCCATCCGGCTGCGCGGCGGCGGCCCGCCACAGACGTTCGCCCAACTCCGGTTCCTGACGCAGCAAGGTCTTGAGATGTTGAATCAGCTCCTGAATGCCTTGCGTGCGCAGCACCTCGGCGCGGCTGCGCGGGAGCGCGGCGGCGTGGGCCGGGCTGACCCCGCGCAACAGCTGCAGGAACTCGTCATAGGCCGACAGCGCGTAAAGCTGGAACGCCACCACCGGCAAGGTCGCGCGATCACCGGCGCCGGTCTTGTACAACCAGAACTGACTGACCTTGACCGGCACTTTGGGCAGCGGGAACGGCGCCGTGGCGGCGGCCGCCTGCACCAACGCCGGCAACGGCGAAATCAGCCGCTCCACCGTGACTTCGCCCTGGGCCAAACCGGCGCGGTCCGTGAGCGGCAGGTTTTCTTTTTTCAGATACTCGAACAGGACTACATTACCAGCCCGTTGCACTGCCTGAGCGAATGGTAAGTCTTGGGCCGGCGGGCGCGGCTCGTTGAAAATCACGTCAAAGGCGATCACCGCCGCGCCCTGGCGCGCGAGATTATCCAGCAGACGCGCGTGCAGCGCGCGTGGCCACTTGGTGGGCTCGTTGGGCAGGCCGAGGCGATCGGCGGAAGGCTTGTCGAGTGAAACGATCACGACCTCGGGTGGCGGCGCGCGTTCGCCGCGCAGCATGAACAGCCCGTCGAGACCGAAATTTTCCTCGAGCTCCAGCCCCAGGGGTGTGGCGCTCAGCACCAGCCCGGCCAGACCCGTCACCAAGCCAAGAACCAGCGCCTTCGCTAAGCGTGACAAGGTCTATCCCCTCCTCTCTTAAAATAGCGGCCAATCATGCTAAAGTGGATTGTCTCGGGAAGCGAGCCTGTTGTTATGCTAGAAAACGTCCCACTGTTCTCGGGCCTGCGCAAGCAGGAGTTGGTAACCATTGACCAGCATACCGTGGCCAAGACCTTTCCGGCGCACACCACCATCTTGCGTGAGAAGGAAAAGTCCGACTCGCTCTATATTATTCTTTACGGCAAGGTAAAGGTCTACGTCAGCGAGAAGGACGGCAACGAGGTCATCCTGAACATTCAGGGGCGGGGGGACTTCTTCGGCGAGATGGCGCTGCTGGACGATGCCCCGCGCTCGGCCTCGGTCATGACCATGGAGCCCACGCGTCTCACGATCATGACCAAAGCCGCCTTCCGCGAATGTCTCGCGGCCCATCCCGACATCGCCTATGCCCTGATCCGTATGCTCACCCAGCGGGTGCGCGCGCTCACGGAAAACGTGCGCAACCTGGCGCTGCTCGACGTCTACGGACGAGTGGCGCGCACGCTGCTGCACCTGGCCGCGCCCTCCGGGGACAAGCTCATCGTGGAACAAAAACTAACCCACCAGGAAATCGCCAACATGGTGGGCGCCTCGCGCGAAATGGTGAGCCGCATCCTCAAGGACCTGGCCAACAAGGGTCACATCACGGTGGAGCGCAAGCGCATCACGATCAACGAAAAACTTTCCACGGTCTGCTGAGCCACGCCGGGTACGCGGCCTGGGCGTGCCAAATCATACCAATGTAGGTTGGGCTGAGCGTGAGCGAAGCCCAACGTCGAGCCGTATGATTGTTTGTTGGGGTTCATTGCATTCACCCCAACCTACGAACGAGTTCATGTAGGGCGGAATAGCGAAGCGTATTCCGCCGTATGTTTAGCGAGCAACGCGCGCCGCGGTTTCACTGCCGGTCAGGCGCGTGAGCGCCTCACGGTACTTCTCCGCGGTCCTAGCGATCACTTCCGCTGGCAGTTTGGGCGCCGGCGGTTGCTTGTTCCAGCCGATGCTCTCCAGATAATCGCGCACGTACTGCTTGTCATAGCTCGGCGGGTTGGCGCCGGGTTTATATTGATCGGCCGGCCAGAAGCGCGAGGAATCGGGTGTCAGCACCTCGTCGATCAGCGTCAGCGCGCCCTTTTCGTCGAGCCCGAACTCGAATTTGGTGTCGGCAATAATGATCCCGCGCGTAAGGGCATAGGCAGCGCATTCCTTATATATAGTCAGACTTGCCTGCTGCACCTGCTTCGCCGTCTCCCGGCCCAGGATTTCCGCGGTCTGGTCGAAGCTGATGTTCTCGTCGTGCTGACCGACGGCCGCCTTGGTGGACGGCGTAAACAGCGCTTGCGGCAGCCGGTCGGCCTCTTTCAGGCCCACGGGCAAGGGGATGCCGCAGACCGTGCCGGAGGATTTATATTCCTTCCAGCCACTGCCGACCAGATAGCCGCGCACAATGGCCTCGACCGGCAGTGCCTTGAGCTTCCTGACCACGACCGCGCGCCCTGCCACCTGCCGGCGTTCCCCCGGGTCCGTCAGCACCTGGTCGAGCGGAATGTCGGTCAGCTGGTTGGGGATCAGTGGGCGCGTGCGCTGAAACCAGAAGTTCGACATCGCGGTGAGCAGCGCGCCCTTGCCGGGGATGGGATCGGGCAGCACCACGTCGAAGGCCGAGAGCCGGTCGGTGGTGACGATGAGCATGTGCTTAGCGTCGATGTCGTAAATATCGCGCACCTTGCCGCGGTGGCGCAGCCGCAGGCTTTTGATGTCCGATTGATACAGCGTCTCTGGCATAGTGGCATTCCAGTTAATATCACAGATGGCAGCGATTCTAACCGCCGCCGACAGCGGGGCTATCCCGGTGGATTCATTTGAATTTGATCTTGAAAACCAGAATCGTCAGCGACAAACCGAGCGTGATGGCATTGGCAATCACAATCGGCATGGCCCCGATCTGGATTCCGTAAAACAGCCACAGCAGCACCCCGGTGCTGAAAATCACGAACATGCCGGATGAAATATCGCGCGCGTGTTTTGTTTTCCAGATTTTGATCACCTGGGGAACAAAAGCCACCGTGGTAAAGGCACCGGCAATAAGGCCCAGCGTATTGGCATATTCTATATTCAATTTCGTTGCTCCAAGATTTTTGCCGTTCATAAAATTTCAGGCGTGTCGCCCGGTGAGTTTCCAGGCGACGGCCGCGCCCGCGCGCATGGGCACCAGCGTATCCTCGCCGAGCGCCAGCTCGGCCGGGACGTTCCACGACTCCTTGGCGAGCGTGACGGTCTCGCGATTGCGCGGCAGTCGATAAAAATCCGCGCCATAAAAACTCGCAAACGCTTCCAGCCGCTCGATCGCGCCCGCGGCCTCGAACACCTCGGCGTAAAGTTCGAGCGCGGCGTGCGCCGTGTAGATCCCGGCACATCCGCATCCCGCTTCCTTCAGGCGGCGTCCATGCGGCGCGCTGTCGGTGCCCAGAAAAAACTTGGGATTGCCACTCGTGGCGGCCTGGATCAAGGCCTGGCGGTGGGCCTCGCGCTTCAGGACCGGGAGACAATAAGCATGCGGGCGGAATCCGCCCACAAACATGGCGTTGCGATTGAGCATTAAATGATGCGCGGTGATAGTGGCGGCTATGGGGCTTGGCGCCTGCTCAACAAAGGCCACCGCTTCCTTTGTCGTAACGTGCTCAAACACGATGCGCAGCTTGGGGAACTCGCGCGCCAGCGGCGCGAGGTGACGCTCGATGAATACCTGTTCACGATCGAAGACGTCGACCGCGGCATCGGTCACCTCACCGTGCAGCAGCAGCGGCAGGTCGTGCTGCTCCATGGCCGCGATCGCCGGATACACGCGCTTCAAGTCGGTGACGCCATTTTCAGAGTTCGTGGTCGCCCCGGCCGGGTAGTACTTCATGGCGTGTACAAATCCGCTGGCCTTGGCCTTCTCGATCTCGGCCGGCAACGTGCGGTCGGTGAGGTACAGCGTCATGAGCGGCTCGAAGTTCCGACCC
Source organism: Sulfuricaulis sp. (assembly GCA_030650525.1). Classification (GTDB taxonomy): domain Bacteria; phylum Pseudomonadota; class Gammaproteobacteria; order Acidiferrobacterales; family Sulfurifustaceae; genus Sulfuricaulis. Next base: position 7,014 of record JAUSDQ010000316.1, on the reverse strand, counting down.
TTGGGCAAAGCCGCGAGGATGCGCGCGCGGTAAGCGCGCGCCGCCTCGACGGTGGTGACCGGCGGCTTCAGATTCGGCATCACGATCGCGCGCGCGAAACAGCGCGCGGTATCGGGCAGCACGGCGCGCAGCACCGCGCCGTCGCGCAGATGGAGATGCCAGTCATCCGGCCTGGTCAGGGTAAGCTGCATGAAAATCTCGACGGGCTAGGGTCAGTACGCTGCCGATTGTAGCGAGGTCATCACCCTTCTGCCATGCGCCCAAATATTTGAGAGCGGTTGCAGTGTGCGTCAGTCTTCAAACCCCAAGCGTTGATGCCACTTGACGGATGTTTTTCTTGCCCGTGACCTTTAGCGTCTTGTACCGGCCGCTGAGGCTGATGGCATAACCCTCTCCGCCCGCGGTCTTGCGGCAAATCGAGCAATAACAGAGAAAGACTGAGAAGGCGCATGAAATATTAGTTTTCGCTGATATAGACCCGAACGTGCGATTTGTGTTCGGGTTTTTATTGTCATGGGGCGATTTCTGTTTCAAAAGAACAACGCAGGATTGGCGCTGACACCCCCTTTCTTTATTCGGTGTGGACGAGGTAAATTACCTTGGCAACCAAAAATAACCAACCGGCTTTCCGCTATTCAAGTTAAGTCAGGCCACGGAGGGTGTCATGTCGTTTGCTCACTGGCAGTCCAGCCCCGCGGCGGGAGGTGCATGATGCACATCATCCTCGCCAATCCCAGGGGCTATTGCGCCGGGGTCGAGCGCGCCATTTTGATCGTGCACCGGGCCATCGAGGCTTTCGGCAAACCCGTGTATGTGCGACACGAGATCGTACACAACCGGTACGTGGTGGATAGTCTGCGCGGTAACGGGGCGGTTTTCGTCGATGAGCTGGATGAGGTTCCTGCCGGTGCGCTGGTTATCTTCAGCGCGCACGGAGTGTCGCCCGCGGTAGTGAACGAGGCGCAAGCGCGCGGGTTGCGTATGCTCGATGCCACTTGCCCGCTGGTCACCAAGGTCCATTTGGAAGTAAACCAGCATGCGCGTGCTGGTCGCAGCGTAATCTTTATAGGACACGACGGTCACCCCGAGATCGAGGGTACACGCGGTCATTTCGACCGGACGCGGGGTGGCGAAATCCATCTGGTGGCGAATGAAAGTGACGCTGAAACTGTCACGGTTCCCAATCCGAACCGCGTCGCTTACGCCACACAAACCACGCTTTCGGTCAGCGATACCGCGCGCATCGTCGCAATACTAAAGCGACGATTCCCCCGTATGGTTGCTCCCAAAAAAGACGATATCTGTTATGCGACCCAGAATCGCCAAACGGCGGCGCGCCTGCTGGCGGAGCGCTGTGACGTCTTGTTGGTGATCGGTGCCCCGCACAGTTCCAACTCCACGCGCTTACGTGAACTGGGCAGCCAGTGCGGTGTTCCGGCCTATTTGATCCAGGACGCCTCCGAACTCAAGCACGAATGGTTGCTGGGTGTCGATACGGTGGGGCTGACCTCGGGCGCTTCGGTACCGGAAGTGCTGGTTCAAGGCGTGATCGCCCGCGTGCAAACCTGGTGGCCGGGCACCGTGGTAGAGAGTTTCGGTGAGCCCGAACACACCGTGTTCAGGCTGCCACACGAGTTGCGACCCGGGGTGGTAGCGAAGGCCGCGAAACCGGCGTGACGCCCCGCACTACTTGGCGTATGCTTTATTCTGTTTTTAGTATCTCAAGGCTATTTTAAGGAGCAGGACATGAACACGACGACGGCAGGTTTCGAAGAAACACCCACGGGGCTTGAGGACGTAATCCGCTCGGTGCGGGCGCTGGCGCGAACTACGCGCAGCCTAACCGAGGAGGCCGGGCATGTGGCGGAGCGCGAGCTGGCCATGGCCATTACTATCTCCGAGCAGTTGCGCGACAATGTTTTGAATAAGGAGGGGCTGGAGCGTGCGCGGGCCGAGAAGTTGCCGGCCAAGTTGCGCCAGGACGCGCATCGCATGGTCGACCTGTTTGCCGACGTCGCCGCCGTCGCCTTTGCGACGACTGTCCGCTTCGTGGAGAATTTCACGGACGAGCGGCGCCCGCCGGTCGGCCGCAAGACGTCCTCAGCCTGACCGACGTCGCGCACGGACAGCGGGGAACAGGCGGGTCTCGCGGTCGAGGCTACTGTTCCCCCGCTTGAACCACATCGAACTCCACGATCGTGATTACTCCCCCCGCTCCCGTCTCGATCTTCACCCGGTAGCGGCCCGTTGCCGTATCCGCGCCGGTATCTATGAAGAGTGTTAGTTTTTCGAAGTCATGCGGTGGGATTTCGAGCGTCGTCGGTTGGAAGCGCACGTTGTTCGCCGACAAAGCGGACCCGGTCTTTTTACCCAAGTAGACGATCTCGGAACAGCCGAAGGTAATATTATCCATGGGCTGTTCTCCGGGATTCTCGATCGACAGCGGAATCCTGAGAGTTGCGCCCTGATGCACGCGCGGCAAGACCGCGCGCGACGCCGCCGCCGGCGCGGCATCCGCTGATGTTCCCATGCGGATGCCACCGGCGCTGTTGATGAGAAATCCCGCCACGTTGGTTACCGCGGCGACGCCGTAATGAACAATGGCGTTGAGCGGGCCGGCGCCCTCCGACGGAGCGCTGACCGGAACACCGGCGGCGGTGGCCTGGGCAAATGCTTTGGCCAGCGACGCGCCCACGCCCAGTGCCGCGTTCACTACTTCGGTGACGCCGGTAACAATGTCCTGCGGCGGCGGCGATGCGCCGCTACTGGGTGGTTTTTCAGCCATCGTGGTCCTTCTCGAAATATGCCGGCAATCAGGGATGCCCCGGATGGGCGTTGGTGGGCGGACAAGGTTCTTCCTCGCAGGGCTGCGGCGTGGCCACCGTCGCTCCCGTCAGGCGCACGCTGATGAGCGGGGTTTTGCCCATGCGGATTTCCATCACGTAGTCCGAGGCGATGTGCCAGGGGTTACAGAAGCGCAGTTGCAGCGGCGTGCGCATCTGCAAGGCGTGATGGATAGGCTCGGCCAGCCGTGTTTCGATGCGGTGCGCCTGTTGATGCGGGTTCTCGAAGTGATGATTCATTTTGACCTGCAGTGGGGCTGACTCGTCGCCCACCAAGGCCACCCGACCTGAGATCTGGCAGGGCCGGTCTTCGTCCCAGCACACCATGTGCACCAGCGGCTGTTTGGGCACCGTGCTGTGGACCAGCTCAACCGCGCCGCCGACGTTATGTTTCAGTGCCGGGTGGCGCGCGTCGCCGTACAGGGCGACGCCGCCATCGTGACGCAGCGCGAGCGTGTCTCCCTCTTTCTGAGTGATGACGACTGTTTCTTCTTCGGCCATCGGCAATTTCCCTCGCGCTAGCGGATGCGGTACACGTCCATAATGAATTGCTTATCGCAGGTCCAGTTCTCGACCTTCACCTTTACTTCGTGTTCGCCTCCCAGGCAGGCGTGTGCAAACTTTATACCCCCGATGTCGGCGTCGTGCAAGCACAGCGGTTTGCCGTCCACGCTGATCTCGAAAGGCCCCGGCAAATCGAACTGGAAGCGGTAGACGCCGTGATTGAAGCAGCCCCATCCGGTCCACAGGGCCGGATAAGGCAGGCGCAGGTCGCGCAGAGTCTGCGGTGTCAGGTCGCTGCTCGGTACCCCGGCGGTGCATTCGAAGCCGTCCGGCCCCTCGTCCAAGGTCTTCCGGGAGATCTTGATCCACACCGGCCGGCTGGCGGAAGCCAACGGTGCCAATAGCTCGGCGCCCGTGACGAAAACAATTTCCGGCCGCTCATATTCGTTGGCCATGGGCTTTTTGGCGGCGGCCACCGGCGCGCCGCCGGACGACGCCGGCGTTGATCTGGATTCATCGGCCTTGCCCTTGGGCTGGCGATCTTTTTGCCCACCGGAAACGGTAAGTACCATCACCCGCATGCGCAGGTTGTCGCGCAACCCGGCCTCGAACAGCTTGTAGTTGGTGGATTCCCGGAACACCAAGAGATCGACATTATCGGGGGTGAACGGCGTCAAGGCCACGACGTTACCCGCTCCGGAGAAGGGCGGCGCGGTGATGAAACGCACCACCGCCAGATCGTCGGTTCCCCCCGCGGTCAGGACCATGCTCAACGCCTCCACGAAGCCGTCGAGCACGGTACCGCTGTCGCGCCCGAACTGCTGCAGGCTCGCGTCCGTGGCTACCCCGGTAATGCGTTGGTTTTCGCTGTCGACGTAGAAGCGCAGCGGCATGCCCTGCTGCTTGGCGTCGAGGATGATTTGCAGTTGCGCGCTGGCCACGTCGCGCTCGGGGATCTGGAGATCGAGGGTCAGTGCGCGCCGCACCAGGTCGCCGGTGATAACGCTGACCTTGGCCGTGTCCGCCTTCTCGCCGGCGGCCGCGGCGCGGTTCTCGGCAAACACGCTGACATCGGCGACCAGCGCGTCCAGCGTCTCAATGTGCTGTGCCAGCCAACCGGAGTCGCGCGTGATGCGCGTGGCCCGCTCGATCAGGCGCGGCGCGCCGGCCTTGTCCTCCCGCGAGCACTCGATCTCGACCGGCTCAGCGCGTGTCATCGCGTCGCGCAACACGCCCAGTTTGGACAGCCGCTCGTTAAAGCGCTCGGGGTCCGCGTCCAAATCCTGGATGTGGTACTCGGCGGTAGCGCCGTCTTCGTGCAGCAGCGTGACGACGACCAGTCCGGCGCGGCCGATCTCGATTCTTTGTACGAACCCACGCTTGGTTTCGATGGTAGCCATGGCTCAACTCCTTAAAAAAAATAATGAATAAAAGATATTTTGTCGATTCGCTACGGACGGGGCAAATCGCCGCTATCGGCGAGGTCCTCGAAGCTGGTACCGTCGCGACGCACGCGCAGCTTTCCGGGGAATACAATCCCGTCGCTGCTCACCTTCAGGTCTTGCAAACATGACTGCACATCCGCCACGCCCTCCACCACCGGCGGAATCGGTTGAATCATATGGCCCTGCTCGCCCGCGATTTCTTCCGCCAGTTCCCCGCCCACTTCGTCAATGGTGGACTCGACGATCGCCAGCATGATCCAGCCGACGATGGGGATGATCAGGTCCAGGAACACGTCGCAGCAACTCTGGTCGAAGTCGAAGTCGCCGACCTCGGGTTGAATTTCCATGCTGCATTCGGTGTCGGTCTCCGTCAGCTGCACGCGCAAAAAGATCGGGCCGTCGAACGAGACATCGGGGTCGGGCCAGCAGTCGATGTGCACCTCGGCCTCGCCCGTGGTCCACAGATGGCCCTCGGACTGGTCGTGGGTGCCGGGGTCCGAGGGCGTCACCGCCAGCTTGTACAACGTGGCGTCGCCTTCTTCGTTGTGGACCTCGAATCCGCCGTCGTTGACCCCCGGGAATTCGTCGTTGATGGCGCTGGCGATGATCTCATCCACCTTGGCGCGCCCCACGGCCAGCGCCACTTGGTGGGCGCCCAGAAAATTGTCCGGGGCGAAGTCGTCCGCCGCCGAACCGGTCCGCCGGTTCATCAGGATCGCGAGCACGCCATCGCTCGGCAGCAGGAAGCCCACGGGCGTGGCGAGCGGTACCTCGGGGTCGCCCGATTTTGGCGTGTAGACCGGGAACCGGCGACTCTTCATGTAATCGGCGATTTCATTCCGCAACAGTTCGCGCGCGCCGCTTTCGCTGAAGCCGGGCTCGGTGAGGGTGCCGAAGCCCGCCAGGGCGCCGCTCAGCATCGGCGTCAATTGGGCGGTGATCAGCGGTTTTGCCGGGCTGGGCGCATCCAGCTCGACTTGATTCGTCAGCGCGGGATCGGACGGCGACAGCGCCATGTCAACCGAGATGGTCGAGTCGGTGCGCGTCACCGCGCGCCAAAAGATAACGCGGCCGTAGGAGTCGTAGAACGCCAGCGGGACGTGGACATGGATCGGCGCGGTGATCTTTAAATATTCCTGTGCGCCGTGGGTCTCCAGCGCCGCCTGGATCTCGAACGGCGTGGCCGCATTGGCCGGATTCAGCGTGAGGTCGCGATTGCCGTCGTACAGCAGCAGGACGTTGTCACCGAAGCTGTACACATGCGGAATCGCGGCATAGCGGGTGTGGATCGCCGCCGCGAAGTTGTCGGCATTGATCGCGGGTAGCCCCTCCAGGGTCGCGATGTTCACGTCCGCGGCCGCCACCCCGGAGAAATCCACGCCGAGCTGATCGGCGCTGTCCACCACCCAAGAGGTGAGCGCGCCGGGAATTTCCGCACGCACCTTGAGTGTGATCTGGCTCAGGCTGGGATCGGGCGCATCGGGTGTTTGCGCGGTGAGCTCGAAGGGGATGGAAAAGCGAATGTGCTTCGCGTCCTGAAACGACAAGTCGGCGGGGCTGTCGTTGTCGTCCAGCACACGCACGGTCACCTGCACCGCCTGGCCCGACAAGTTGCGCGCGAACGGGCCGACGTTGTGCGGGAACAGATCTTCATGCTTGAAGGCGAGATGAAATATCGCCTTGACCGGATTGATGCCAAGCTCGACGCAGAAATCGAAATTGGAGGTCAGGTTCAATTACTTGTCCGCGGGTTTCTTGTTCGAGAAACGCACTGACCGGATCCAGGCGCGGAAGGCGTTCGGCTTTTGCCCCGCGCGAATCCGCCGGTAAGCGTCCGGGGTGTGGAACGGAAAGCTCTGGCGCTGGATGATGCCGAGTTCAAGCACCTGCCGTGCGGTTTCGTTCAGGTCTTTATAAAAATACAAATCCTCGAGCGTCACTGCTTTCGGCGCGGCCGCCGCCGCGGGCACTGTTGGGCTGGGCGTCTTGAGATCGAGCCGGCGGATCGCGGGGTTCCAGTCGGTAACCGTGACGCGGCTTTGCACGCCGGTCCGACGCGCTCCGGGATAGCGCTGCTTGGCGGTGGGGCGCCGGCGCTTGAGGCGGGCGAGCACCTCCGCGTTAATCGCTTGCAGATAACGCGGCGCTTGGCCCCCGGTGGCGAGCGGCTTGAGCTTGAGCTTCTCGAACAGCAGCTGGCTGACCCAGGCCGCATCCTGCGG
>JAUSDQ010000310.1 GCA_030650525.1 Sulfuricaulis sp. | reverse complement strand
CGTCGCGAAGTTCATCAACGTGGTGATGAACAGCGGCAAAAAGGCTGCGGCTGAAAAGATTGTCTATGGCGCGCTGAGCACCATGGCCGAGCGCAGCAAGAAAGACCCGATTGAAATGTTCAATCAGGCGCTGACCAACGTGCGTCCGCTGGTCGAGGTGAAAAGCCGCCGTGTCGGCGGTGCCACGTATCAGGTGCCGGTCGAGGTGCGTTCGGGCCGTCAGACGGCCTTGGCCATGCGCTGGGTTGTCGATGCCGCGCGGGATCGCAGCGGCAAATCCATGGCCGCGCGCATGGCCGATGAATTGATGGATGCCGCCGATAAGCGCGGTAATGCCGTGAAGAAGCGCGAAGACGTGCATCGCATGGCCGAGGCCAACAAGGCCTTCTCGCATTACCGCTGGTAATGGCGTAATCGTTCTTTAATATATAGAGGAATTCTGTCGTGGCTCGTACAACTCCTATCGAACGCTACCGGAACATCGGTATCATGGCGCATATCGATGCCGGCAAGACCACGACCACGGAGCGCATCCTGTTCTACACCGGCGTCTCGCACAAAATCGGCGAGGTGCACGACGGCGCGGCCATCATGGACTGGATGGAACAGGAGCAGGAGCGCGGCATCACCATCACCTCGGCGGCCACCACCTGCTTCTGGAAGGGCATGGACGGCAAGCTCGACCAGCACCGCTTTAATATTATCGATACCCCCGGCCACGTCGATTTCACCATCGAGGTCGAGCGTTCGCTGCGCGTTCTCGACGGCGCGATCTTCGTGCTGTGCGCCGTCGGCGGCGTGCAGCCGCAGTCCGAGACCGTGTGGCGCCAGGCGAACAAATACAAGGTGCCGCGTATCGCCTTCGTCAACAAGATGGACCGCGCCGGCGCCAATTTCCTGATGGTCGTGTCCCAGCTCAAGGAACGCCTGGGCGCCAATGCCGTGGCCCTCCAGCTTCCCATCGGTGCCGAAGAAAACTTCAAGGGCCTCGTCGACCTCGTTAAAATGAAGGCGATCTACTGGGACGACTCCACCCAGGGCATGAAGTTCGAAGAGAAAGAAATTCCGGCGGAGATGCTCGATCTCTGTAAAAAGTACCGCGAGCAGATGGTCGAAGCCGCCGCCGAAGCGAATGAACAGCTGATGGAAAAATACCTGGGCGGCAAGGAGCTGACGCAGGAAGAGATCAAGCAGGGTCTGCGCGACCGCAATCTGAAGCTCGAGATTGTACCGGTGCTGTGCGGCTCGGCGTTCAAGAACAAGGGCGTGCAGGCGACGCTCGATGCCGTGGTCGATTATCTCCCGGCGCCGGTGGATCGCCCCGCGATCAAGGGCCAACTGGACGACAAGGCCGGCACCGAGGCTGAACGCCATGCGTCCGATGAAGACCCGTTTTCCGCGTTGGCGTTCAAGATCGCAACCGATCCTTTCGTCGGCGCGCTCACTTATATCCGCGTCTATTCCGGCGTCCTTGCCTCGGGCGATACCGTATACAACCCGATCAGAGGCAGAAAGGAGCGTATCGGGCGTCTGCTGCAGATGCACGCCAACGAACGCCAGGAGATCAAGGAAGTCCGTGCCGGCGACATCGCCGCGTGCGTGGGCCTGAAGGAAGTGACCACGGGCGAGACGCTGTGCGATCCGGACAAGGTCATCACGCTCGTACGCATGGAGTTCCCGGAGCCGGTGATCTCACAAGCGGTGGAACCCAAGACCAAGGTCGACCAGGAAAAGATGGGCATCGCCTTGAATCGTCTGGCCCAGGAAGATCCTTCGTTCCGTGTGCACACCGATGAAGAGTCCAGCCAGACCATTATTTCAGGCATGGGCGAGCTGCACCTGGAAATCATCGTCGATCGCATGAAGCGTGAGTTCGGTGTCGAGGCCAACGTCGGCAAGCCGCAGGTGGCGTATCGCGAAACCATCCGCAAGCCGGTGGATCAAGAGCACCGCTTTGTCAAACAGTCCGGCGGACGTGGCCAGTACGGACATGTCGTCATTAAATTCGAACCGCAGGATGCCGGCAAGGGTTTCGAGTTCGTGGACGCCATCAAGGGTGGTGTGATCCCGAAGGAATTCATCCCGGCCGTGCGCAAGGGCGTGGACGAGGCGATGCAGCGCGGCGTCAAATTCGGTTATCCCGTGGTCGACGTGAAGGCGACGCTGCACTACGGTTCGTACCACGATGTCGACTCGAACGAGAATGCGTTCAAGATGGCGGCCATTCTGTGCTGGAAGGAAGCCGGTCCCAAGGGCGATCCGGTGTTGCTCGAGCCGATCATGGACGTGGAAGTGACCTCTCCGGCGGATTATTTGGGCAATGTCATGGGCGACCTGAACTCGCGCCGCGGCATCATCATGAGCCAGGAAGACGGTCACGGTAACGTGAAGATCGTTCGCGCCGAGGTGCCGCTGGCGAACATGTTCGGTTATTCCACGAGTCTGCGTTCCGCGACCCAGGGCCGCGCAACCTACACGATGGAATTCAAGAAGTACTCACCGGTGCCGTCGAGCGTCGCCGATTCGGTCATGAAGAAGGCCGGTTAATTAAATTCAAGACAGAGGCATCCCGTGTCCAAGGAAAAATTCGCACGCACCAAACCGCACCTCAACGTCGGCACCATCGGCCACGTCGACCACGGCAAGACCACGCTCACCGCCGCCCTAACCAAAGTGTTAGCGGCCAAATTCGGCGGTGAGGTCAAGGCCTACGACCAGATCGACAACGCCCCCGAAGAGCGCGAGCGCGGCATCACCATATCCACCACCCACGTCGAATACCTGAGCGACAAACGCCACTACGCCCACGTCGACTGCCCCGGCCACGCCGACTACGTCAAAAACATGATCACCGGCG
>JAUSDQ010000292.1 GCA_030650525.1 Sulfuricaulis sp. | reverse complement strand
CAGCCCATCAGCGTGGGGATGACGGGCGTTTGGGTCAGCTCGGCAAGTTCGACGAGCAGGTCGGACGCGTCCGCGCTGATCACGCCACCGCCGGCGAAGATCAACGGCCGCTGTGCCGCCATCATCATGTCGAGTGCCTTGTCGATTTGTTTCGGATGCGGGCGCGGCTTGAACACCTCCAGCGGAAAATCGGAGTCGGGGTCGTACTCGATGATTTCTTTCTGGACATCGATCGGCAAATCGATCAAGACCGGGCCGGGACGGCCCGAACGCATCAACTGAAATGCATACCGGAACGCACGCGGCACCTGGGCGCCTTCCATGACGGTAATCGCCCATTTGGTCACGGGTTTGGCGATCGCGGCGATGTCGACCGCCTGGAAATCCTCTTTATGCAATTTGGCGCGCGGCGCCTGACCGGTAATACACAAAATCGGAACACTGTCGGCCATTGCCGAATACAGGCCGGTGATCATGTTGGTGCCGGCCGGGCCCGACGTGCCGATGCAGACGCCGATGCGACCACTCGCGGCACGCGTATAGCCTTCGGCCGCATGGGTTCCGCCTTCTTCATGGCGAACCAACACGTGTTTGATCTTGCTGCCGTTCATCGCCTGATACAGCGGCAGGATCGCAGCCCCGGGCACGCCGAATGCCAATTCGATGCCTTCGCTTTCCATGACGCGAATCGCCGCTTCGGTTGCGGTCATTTTTGCCATTTTTTGTTTCCTCGATATTTCACAACGCGGAACTGTGATTCGATAAAGTAGCCCTGCTCGCTACGCTTGCTCGTCTTACCCTATCACGAGTAGCCCTGCTCGCTGCGCTCACTCGTCTTACCATATGACTTCATGCGAAATCCAGCAGGAATCCTGTTTACGTCTGCCGGTGACAAAGTGCACGCTTGCACGAAAGGCTAACGCAGGATAGGATATTTCACAATACATAATCGTTTTCACTATACGCAATATGCTCAAAACCGCCACATCTTCGATTCAGGTGATTGACCGGGTGACGACGCTGCTCGATGCCATCGCGGCGCGCCCGGAACCGTCCAGCCTCAAGTTCCTGTCGGCCGAAACGCATCTGCACCCCTCCACCGCCTTCCGCATCCTCAAGGCGCTCACGGGGCACGGGTTCGTCGAGCGCACGGCCAACGGCCAGTACACTCTGGGCGTGAAGCTCCTGCACTTCGGCAGTCGCGTGCACGGAAAAGTGGACCTGCTGCGCGAGGCCAAACCGATCATGGAATGGCTGCGCTCACAAGTGGGCGAGTCCGTGAACCTCACGGTGCGCGAAGGCGATGAAGTGGTGTACGTGGAGCGCGCCATTTCCAACCGCATGATGCGCGTGGAACAGGTGATCGGCAGCCGTGCGCCGCTGCACGTCACCGCCGTGGGCAAACTGTTCCTCTCCGAGGATGGCGAGAAGGCCTGCCGCGAATACGCGCGCCGCACCGGCCTGCCCCGCTATACCCCCAACACCCTCACCCAGGTAACCAAGCTCTGGGCGCAAATCGAAAAAGCCCACAAACAGGGGTACGCGCTTGACAATGAAGAGGCGGAACAGGGGGTTGCCTGTGTCGGCGTGCCGCTGCACGACCCGCATGGCAAGATGGTCGCGGGACTTTCGATCTCGGCCCCGCGTGACCGTCGCCGCGAGGCCTGGATCCCTCTCATTAAAAAGGCCGGCGCGGATATTTCGGCGCGCTTGGGTTACATGGCCAAGTCCGCCTAGAAGACAGTTTGCCGCAGGGATTTGTCACCTTATATACTGCGCGGTCTTCGGATAATAAATAGAGGTCGGGCTTGAGCTATACATCTTTCAATCCACCGGTCCGTACCTTGATGGGGCCGGGACCCTCGGATGTGCACCCGCGCGTGCTCACGGCTATGGCGCGCCCGACCATCGGGCACCTCGATCCGGCGTTCATCGCCATGATGGAGGAAATCAAGGCGTTGCTGCAGTACGCGTTCCAGACCAGCAACGCGCTGACCATTCCGATCTCGGCGCCCGGCTCGGCCGGTATGGAAGCCTGCTTCGTCAATCTCATCGAACCGGGCGAAAAGGTCGTCGTGTGCATGAACGGTGTCTTCGGCGAGCGCATGAAGGAGAACATCGAGCGCGCGCGTGGTGTGCCGGTCATGGTGGAAGACACCTGGGGCACGCCGGTGGACCCGAATAAACTGGAGGACGCGCTCAGGGCCCATCGCGACGCCAGGATCGCCGCCTTCGTGCAGGCCGAGACTTCCACCGGCGTGCAATCGGATGCCAGGAAACTGGCGGAAATCGCCCATCAGCATGACTGCCTGACCATCGTGGATACCGTGACCTCGCTCGGCGGCTCGCCGCTGAAGGTGGATGAATGGGGCCTCGATGCGGTCTACTCCGGCTCGCAGAAATGCCTGTCGTGCACGCCGGGGCTGTCGCCGGTCACCTTCAACGACCGCGCGGTGGAAAAGATCAAGCAGCGCAAGACCAAGGTGCAAAGCTGGTTCCTCGATCTCAACCTGGTGATGGGATACTGGGGCTCGGGCAAGCGCGTCTATCACCACACCGCGCCGATCAACCTTTTATACGGCCTGCATGAGGCGCTGGCGATGCTGCAAGAGGAGGGCCTGGAAAACTCCTGGGCGCGGCATCAGCATCAGCATCTCGCCCTGCGCTCGGGCATCGAGGCCATGGGGCTCTCCTTCCTCGTCCACGAATCCGCGCGCCTGCCGCAGCTGAACGCGGTCGTGGTCCCGGAGGGCGTGGACGAGGCCGTGTTGCGCAGCCGTCTGCTCAATGAATACAACCTTGAAATCGGCGCGGGCTTAGGCAGCCTCGCCGGAAAGATCGTGCGCATCGGCCTCATGGGTTATGGCGCCAACATGAAAAACGTCATGTACTGTCTCGAGGCGCTCGAAGCCGTGCTGGCCGACATGCGCGCCCCGATCCAGACCGGCGTGGCGATGAACGCCGCGCAGAACGCGGCGGTTTTGAACTGAAAGGAATTCATATAGATGTAGGTTGGGGTGAGACGTGGAGCGCCGAACCCCAACATCGTCAACCAGCGTGTTGGGGTT
>JAUSDQ010000016.1 GCA_030650525.1 Sulfuricaulis sp. | reverse complement strand
CCGACCCGATGGAAGCCGCGCGCGGCGCGCATCTGGTGACCACCGACGTGTGGACCAGCATGGGCTTCGAGGCGGAAAACGAGGAGCGTATGAAGGACTTTGCCGACTGGCAGGTGGACGAAGAAATGATGCGCGTTGCCGCCCAGGACGCGTTGTTCATGCATTGCCTGCCCGCGCATCGTGGCGAGGAAGTTTCCGCAGGAGTCATCGACGACCCGCAGAGCGTGGTATGGGATGAAGCGGAGAACAGGCTGCATGTGCAGAAGGCGCTGATGGAATATCTGCTGCTGGGCAAGGTCAACGGGTAGGGCGGGCTCTGCCCGCCATGGCGGGTGAAACCCGCCCTACCTTGTAATGAAAATTTTATCTGGAAGAAATCTAAATGTCTGAAATCAAAAAAGCCGTCCTCGCCTATTCCGGCGGACTCGACACCTCGGTCATCCTGAAATGGCTGCAGGACACGTATCAATGCGAAGTCGTCACCTTCACCGCCGATCTCGGTCAGGGTGAGGAGCTCGAACCGGCACGCGCAAAAGCACTGAAAATGGGTATCAAGCCGGAAAATATTTTCATCGACGACCTGCGCGAGGAATTCGTGCGAGATTTCGTGTTCCCGATGTTCCGCGCCAATACCGTGTACGAAGGCGAATACCTGCTCGGCACTTCCATCGCGCGCCCGCTGATCGCCAAACGTCTAATCGAGATCGCCACCAAGACGGATGCTGAAGCCATCGCGCACGGCGCGACCGGCAAGGGCAACGACCAGGTGCGTTTCGAGTTGGGCGCCTACGCGCTGAACCCGAACATCAAGGTGATTGCGCCGTGGCGCGAGTGGGATTTATTGAGCCGCGAAAAACTGATGGCGTACGCCGAAAAGCACGGCATCCCGGTGGACATGAAACACAAACAGGGCGGCTCGCCCTACTCGATGGACGCGAACCTGCTGCATATTTCCTTCGAAGGCCGCCATCTGGAAGATCCCGCCGCAGAAGCAGAGGAAAGCATGTGGCGCTGGACGGTGTCGCCGGAAAAAGCACCGGATGCCGCCGAGTATCTCGACATCGAATTTGCCAAGGGCGACATCGTGGCGCTGAACGGCGTGAAAATGGCTCCGGCGCAAACGCTCGCCAAACTCAATGAGCTCGGCGGCAAGCATGGCATCGGTCGCCTCGACCTGGTGGAAAACCGCTACGTCGGCATGAAGTCGCGCGGCTGCTACGAAACCCCCGGCGGCACGATCATGCTCAAGGCGCATCGTGCCATCGAGTCGATCACGCTGGATCGCGAAGTCGCGCATTTGAAAGACGACCTGATGCCGCGCTATGCCTCGATGATTTACAACGGCTACTGG
>JAUSDQ010000291.1 GCA_030650525.1 Sulfuricaulis sp. | reverse complement strand
GACGAACGAGCGCAGCGAGTAGGGCTTCATTAATGTCTGTCACGATCTACCACAATCCCCGCTGCTCCAAATCGCGCCAAGCGTTGGCGCTGATCGAGCAACGCGGAATCAAGCCGCAAGTCATCGAATACCTTGCCACTCCGCTTTCCGAGGCCGAACTCAAGCGGCTGCTCAAACTTCTGGGGATGGCGCCGCGCGATCTGCTGCGCCAGAAGGAGGCCGAATACAAACAGGCGAAGCTCGACGATCCGGATGTCTCCGATGCCGAGATCATTCGCGCGATGGTGAAATATCCGCGCCTGATCGAGCGCCCGATCGTGGTGGCCGGCAACAAGGCGGCACTCGGGCGGCCGCCGGAAAACGTCCTGGGAATTCTCTAGCAGGTTTCTGAAAAAGTCATTTCCCTTCTCCCTCCGGGAGGTGAGGCGGGATTGTCGTGCATGTCCAGTGAACATGCACGCCGCTGAACGGGTACAAGTGATTTTCTTGCACCCCGGCAGGAATCAGGATGAGGAGGATATGAAAAACAAATGTTTATGAAAGTAAGATCGCCCTCACCCCCACCCTCTCCCGTGGGGAGAGGGGGTTTTTCAGCAGCCTGCTAGCCGCTTCCGGTACCTTCGTTGTGCAGCTGTTCCAGCTGGCGTAGGAACGGAATGGTGACGCGCCGCTGATGCGCCAGCGCCGCCCGGTCGATCCGATCCAGCAAATCAAACAACGAGTGCATGTCGCGCGGATAGCGGCTGAGGATATAACGCGCCACGTCCTCGGGCATGTCAAAGCCGCGATTGCGCGCGCGCAGCCGCACCGCCTCCAGCTTGTCCGTATCGCTGAGTAGCGGCAGCGCATACACCGTGCCCCAGACCAGCCGGCTGGTGAGATCGGGCAGACGCAGACCGAGACGTGCGGGCGGCGCGCCAGCGGCGCTGATCAGCAGACCGCCGACAACGCGCAACCGCTCAATGAGACTGAACAGCGCCGTTTCCCATTCGGGGCGCCCGGCGATACGCTCGACATCATCCAGACAGACAAGCGGGGCCTGCTCGGCGCTTTCGAGCATGGACGGCGAGAGTTCTCCGGCTTCGGCCAGCGGCACATACACCGGTGCCACGCCCAGTTCCTGGGCCAGGCGGCAGGCCGCCTGCAGCAGATGGGTCTTGCCCGAACCGTCCGCACCCCAGAGGAACATCGTTTGATCGGATGCCTTGTCACGGGTGGCCGCCACCACCGCGGTACGCAGACGCTGCAACGCTTCCGAATGGGGTCCGATGAAAAAATTGTTGAACGAAGAGCCGTCCTTCAGGCGCAGATTAAGCGAAAGTTGATGACTCATGACGCGGGTGGTTTCGCCGCGCGGCGTTTCCTTCCGGAACGACCGCGGGACTCGTCGGAATAGAATTGGCGCGCATGCCGTAACCAAACCTTCAGTACCGCCGCGGCAGGAAGCGCGAGCAAAATGCCGGTGAATCCAAAAAGCTGTCCGCCCGCCATGATGGCGAAAATGACAGCGACAGGATGTAAGCCGATGCGGTTACCCACCAACCGCGGCGTGAGCCAGAAACTCTCGAGTACCTGCCCGGTGAGAAATACACCGGCTACCCCTAGCAACAACAGCGTATCGTGAAACTGCAGATACGCCGCAATGCCCGCGGAAGTCAAACCGCCGATGAAACCCAGATAGGGGACAAAGCTCACCAGGCCGGCGCTCACGCCGATGGGCAACGCCAGATCCACCCCCACCAGCGTCAGGCCCACGGAGTAAACCGCGGCGAGCGCCAGCATGACCAGTAGTTGGCCACGCAGAAAACTGCCGAGCACCTCGTCGGTTTCGCGCGCCAGTCGCGCCACCCGCTCCCGGCTTCGCAGCGGCACCAGCAACAACAGACGTGAAGGCAATCTGTCCCAATCCAGCAGCAGATAAAAGGTGATGACCGGTATCAACAACATCGTGGCGAACCAGCCGATCACGCTCAATCCTGAGCGCGTGACATAAAGGAACAACGCGCGCGCCCAGTTGCCCACCTCGCCCCAGTGTTCCTGAAACGCCGCTTGGACCGCTGCCAGATCGAGCGGCAGTTCTATTCCGAGCAGCGCCTGTACCTGCGGCAGCGCCGTGTGCTGCAACCAGTCGAGATAGGACGGCAGCTTCGCGATAAAAGCCGTGAGCTGGGTTTGCAGCGCGGGGATCAGGAACAGCAACAGCGCGGACACGAGCAGGAGAAACAGCAGAAACACCAGGACCACCGCCAACGGCCGCGGCAGGTGCCAGCGCACCAAGCGGTTGACCGCCGGGTTGCCGAGATAGGCCAGCAGGCCGCTGACGAGAAACGGGGTCAGCACCGGCGCCAGCAGATAAACCAGCCAGGCGCACAGGGCGATCGACACGAGCTGAAAGATGGGACGATTATCGGTCATGGTGTTCCTTCACAGGTTCAACCTCTTTTACCACCAGCCAGATCCAGAGGTAATGCAACCCGCTGGCCACCGTCGTCAGCAACACGGCGTAAATCAGCGCGTCCACCAACGGGGGATACACCAGGTGCAGCGCCTGTTGCGCCAGGATCAGCATAACCAGCGCAATCTGCATGACGGTGTTGAACTTGCTTAACCAACTGGGCCGCATTTGCACCGGACCGACCAGGGAAGTGTAAACCAGATAGCCGCCGATGATGAAAAGATCGCGAAACGCCACGGTCAGCATCAGCCAGAACGGCAGATGGTTGAGCAGGGTGAGCATCACGTAGCTGCTCACCAGCAAGGTTTTGTCGGCCAGCGGATCGAGAATGGAACCGAGGCGGCTCTCGAAATGGAAGCGCTTGGCGATAAAACCGTCGAGCCCGTCGGACACGCCGGCGATGACGAACACCGCCAGCGAGGCGGCGTAATCCTGATCCTTCAGGAGCAGAATCAGCACCGGCGCCAGGGCGATGCGGGAAATCGTGATCAGGTTCGGCAGTTGAGAAATGTTCACTGTCGGGTTGCTCGCGATGCCAGGATAAATGCCGGGGCCGTGCCATGGCCCCCGCCAAGTACCGCCGCACGCTATAGTCAGGGCTGGCCCAAGTCAACCCCGGCTCAGGATGCCGCAAGATTAACAGTATTTCTTGCCTCTAAAATCCTTAATCCTGTAAATCCTGTCAATTTCATTTTGCCAGGGGGTTCTAAAGACCAGCAGATGTTTACGCCAACACCGGCGCGCCCTACCATACGCATCCCTGAAGATTCCCGGAGCCAGACGTGAACAAACCGCGCGTTTCCCTCACCTATCGCGATGCCGGTGTGGACATCGATGCCGGCGATGCCCTGGTCGAGGCCATCCGGCCGATTGCCGCGGCGACCAAGCGGCCCGGGCTGCTCGCGGGCGTCGGCGGCTTCGGCGCGCTGTTTGAGATTCCGCCGGGCCGCTACCGCGAGCCGGTGCTGGTTTCAAGCACCGACGGTGTGGGCACCAAACTCAAGCTGGCGATCGAACTCCAGCGTCACGACACCATCGGCATCGACCTCGTGGCCATGTGTGTCAACGACATCATCGTGCAAGGCGCCGAGCCGCTGTTCTTCCTCGACTACTACGCCACCGGCAAGCTCGACAACCGTGTCGCCGAGCAGGTCATCCGCGGCATTGGCGAAGGCTGCCGCCAGGCCGGCTGCGCGCTCGTGGGCGGTGAGACGGCGGAGATGCCGGGCATGTACGGCGCGGGCGATTACGATCTCGCCGGCTTCACCGTCGGTGTCGTTGAAAAGTCGAAAATCATCGACGGCTCACGGGTCAAACCCAACGACACCTTGATCGGCATTGCCTCGAGCGGCGCGCATTCGAACGGCTACTCGCTCATTCGAAAAATCATCGAGGTGAGCAAGGCCAAGCTCGACCAGACTTTGGGTGGGCGTCCGTTGGGAGAGGTGTTGCTGGCGCCCACGCGCATCTATGTCAAGCCGCTGCTCTCGTTGCTGAGCCAGGTGCCGGTGCATGCCGCGGCGCACATCACCGGCGGTGGACTGCCCGGTAATGTCCCGCGCGTCCTGCCCAACGGTGTGCGTGCTGTGATCGATTCCCGCGCCTGGAAACGTCCTGCGGTCTTCGATTGGTTGCAGGAAATGGGTGGAATCGAGGAATTCGAAATGTACCGCACTTTCAATTGCGGGATAGGCATGGTGCTCGTGCTCGATGCCGCAAACGCGGAGAAGGCCTTGCAGTCGCTGCAGGCCGCCGGTGAGTCCGCCTCGATCATCGGCCACATCGAACCCCATTCGGGAGAAGATCAGGTCGTCATTCTCAAATGAGCGGGGCGCCCCGGGATGGAGTGGTAGTTCTGATCTCGGGACGCGGGAGCAATCTGCAGGCTATCATCGACGCGGTGCGAGCCGGACAAGTGCCGGCCGATATCCGCGCGGTCATCAGCAGTGAACCCGGAACGCCGGGACTGGCGCGCGCACGTACCGCGGGCATTCCTTCCCATGTAGTCAATTTCCGCGATTTCACTACGCGCGAGGAATTCGATCGGGCGTTGATGCAACAAATCGACGGCTATCAGCCGCGGCTGGTGGTGCTGGCCGGTTTCATGCGCATCCTCGGTAAAAATTTTATCGATCACTACGCTGGCCGGCTGCTCAACATCCACCCTTCCCTGCTGCCGGAATTTCCGGGCCTCAATACCCACGCGCGCGCTTTGCGCAACGGCGCAAAATATCACGGGGCCAGTGTGCATTTTGTCACGCACGAAGTGGATGGCGGGCCGGTCATCATTCAAGCGGTCATCCCGGTGCTCCCGGATGACAGCCCGGAAACCCTTGCTGAAGGTGTACTTAATCAAGAGCACCGGATTTATCCTTTGGCCATCCAGTGGTTCCTGGAGGGTCGCCTGTCGATCGAAGACGGCCGGGTGCTGCTGGATGGGCAGCCACGCCCGGAACAGGGGCTGTTTCAGCGGGAATCCACCCCGGGAGATATCCCCGCCGGGCCCATCTGACCGTACTATATATATGTAATTACAATGGCGGATCTGGGAATAAATCCCTATATATCTCCGTCTTTTAGCGTACTAAGACAGCATCACTGGACCCATTATGGATGTTTTTTGTTTCCTAAGCCGCTCGCGCGAAGCCAAAGCCAGACTGGAGCAGCATCGTCTGCGGCTTTACCGCATCGCCTATGCCTGGACCCACAATACCGCGCTGGCGGATGACCTGGTTCAGGAAACGCTTGCCAAGGCGCTGAAGAATTCCAGCCAGTTGCGCGACCCGAATGCCGGCGAGGCGTGGTTGTACAGCATTCTTTCGAATTGCTACCGCGACCACTTCCGCCGCCAACGCGCCACGGAAGAGATTGACGATAATACACTAACCCATGAATCCACCCCGGAGAAGGAGAGCAGCGATCAACAAGTCGTCCTCAAAGTCAGGGCGGCGATCGCCAAACTATCGGAGGGTCAACGCCAGGTCGTGACCCTGATAGACATCCAGGGAATGAGCTATATGGAAGTAGCCCAGATCCTGAATGTTCCGATCGGTACGGTGATGAGCCGGTTATGCCGGGCGCGTAACGCCCTCAAGGACTTGCTGGAAGACTTTGCGCCCAAGACCGCTGCTGAAGAATCGAATATCCGGAGAATAAAATGAATCAGGACAATAAGTTTTCAGATGAATTTATCAATGCTTTCGTCGACGACCAACTGACGCCGGAAGAAAAGTCGCAGGTCTATGCAAATCTCTCCGGCAACGATGCGCTGAATCGGCGGATCTGCCAAGTGCGCAAGATTCACGATCTGGTCCAGCTTGCCTATAAGGAACCGCCGATGCCGGCAAAAAATACGGCGTCCTTCGTCGCGCGCCGGAAGTACGGTCTGGGACTGGCGGCGGGACTGACACTGCTTATCGGCGGTGTCTTCGGCTGGTTCTTGCACCAGTCATCCGCGTCACATAACGTCGCCATGGCCCAGACCACCGTGGATGCGCAAACGCCGGTCAAGGTACTGTTCCACGTGAGCGACGGCCAGACCGCACACCTCAAATCCGTTCTGGATGACGTCGAAGACCTGATGAAGTATTACCAGCGCACGAGCCAGAAAGCGCGCGTGGAAGTGATCACCAACGGCGAGGGCCTGAGCCTGCTGCTGGCCGGCGTCTCGCCCTACCGCGAACGCATCCAGAAAATGCAACAGGAATATCACGACCTGACGTTCGTGGCCTGCCAGAACACCATCGACCGTTATCAAAATGAACTGGGTCTCACGGCAAAGCTGTTGCCCGGCGTCGTCGTCATCGATTCCGGCGTGGCGCAGATCATGCGCCGGCAGCTCCAGGGCTGGGCCTACTTGCAGGTATAAATTATCAATTAGGAGGAATGATTAATGCGCAAGATTTTTTTATTCAGCCTTATGGTCATATTTTCGCTCGGCTTGATTCCGGTCAACGCCAGCGCCGCCGGGGCCAATAAGGTCATCTACCACATCAACCTTGGAAATGAGCAGGCCACCGATGCACTGCGTAACATTAAGAATCATCTGGCCATAGACCCCAAGGCAAAGATTGTTGTCGTAACGCATAGCGCCGGGGTCGATTTCCTGTTGGAAGGCGCGGAAGACAAGAATGGAAACCTGTATAGCGGCCCGGTCGCGGAGCTTGCCGCCAAAGGGGTGGATTTCCGGGTCTGCCAAATCACCCTGGAGCGCCGCAAGATTGACCTGAAAAAAGTGATTGCGGACGCGAAGCTCGTTCCATCCGGTGTCGTCGAGGTAACCAGACTGCAACAGGAAGGCTATGCCTATCTGAAGCCCTGAGGCCGGCTCTCATGTAGCGAAGGTGGCCAGAATGCAGCAGAAAGGCCACACATCGATTAACTCCTGAGACAGTACACTGTCTCTCTCCTCCAGCCCGCGCTCCTCGCGGGCTTTTTTTTGCCCGGGTGACTCGCTATTCTAGGCATGAAGGTACACCGCCTTCGACTCCGGGATCATACTGACACATGCAAGATTTACTGGATGCCCTCCCCGCAAGCGAAACCATCCGCGATTTCCTGAATTCGACGTCCACCTGGGTACAGATCGGCGTTTTTCTGGCCGGCCTGCTGGCCGCCAAACTGATCGGAAGCTGGCTGCAGCGGCACCTGCAGGCAATGACAAAGCCCGGTGTGATTGAAGGCGTCGGCCGCACCGCCGTGCGCACCGGCGCGCTCGGGCTGGTGCCCCTGCTGTTGTGGCTGTGGCTGCTGGCCGCCGTCGCCATTCTGCGCAATCACGGGTGGGAGATCGGTCTGCTGCGGCCGGCCATGATCCTCGCCGGGGCGCTCGCGCTCATCCGCATGGGCGTGTTCGTGTTGCGCCACAGCTTCAGTCCCGGCGGCCCGCTCAAGGCCTGGGAGGGCACGCTGACGGTGACGATCTGGACGCTGGTCGCGCTGCACATCCTCGGTTGGCTGCCGTACGTCGAGCAAATGCTGGACGAATATGCACTCACCTTCGGAAGAGTGCGCGTCTCGCTCTACACGGTGGTGAGCTTCGTCCTGTCCATCGGCCTGCTGCTGCTCGTGGCCCTGTGGCTGACGAACACGATACACAGCCGCGTGCGGCGCAGCCGCGTGCTCGAGGACAGCATGAAGATCGCGCTGTCCAAACTCATCAAGTTCGTGTTGCTGACGCTGGCGGTGCTCATTGCCATGATGATGGCGGGTATCGACATCACCGCGTTCGCGATCTTTGGCGGCGCGCTCGGCGTGGGACTGGGACTGGGCCTGCAGCGTGTCGTAAGCAATTTTGTCAGCGGTTTTATTCTCGTCTTCGAAGGCTCCATTCGTCCAGGCGACGTCATCAGTTTCGGCGATACCTTCGGCACGGTCAGGGCGTTACACACGCGCCACATCGTGATTCGCACGCGCGATGGCATGGATATTCTCGTGCCCAACGAAAACCTCATGACTTCCAATATCACCAACTGGTCGTATGAAGGCGATCGCCGGATCCGCCTGCGGTTGCCGGTGCAGATCGGTTACCAGGACGATCCGGAGCAGGCGATCGCGCGACTCACGCGCCTCGCGCACGGTCACGACCGGGTGCTGAAAGATCCCGCGCCCGCGGCCGTGCTCACCGGTTTCGGGGACAACGGCGTGAACCTGGAGTTGCTCGTCTGGATCGAGGACCCTGAACGCGGCGGCGACGTCCGTTCCGATCTGTACCAGCACATCTGGAAGGATTTCAAGGCGGCGGGCATTACCCTGCCCTATCCCCAGCGTGAGGTTTATCTCAAGGAATCGACGGAGTCGGGAGCCTTCCCTGCCGCCGCCAGATCAGATAGTCGCGCAGGATCCGCGCGTGGTCGAAAACCAGCGGCGAAGGCAAAGCCTCCGGGCTGAACACCGCCACGCCCGCGGCGTCATCCTGCGCTTGCGGCTCGCCCACGGCCTCGGCGATATATACCGCCGAGGCCGTGTGACCGCGCGGATCGCGGCTGGGGTCGGAATAGCAACCCAACAATATTTTGAGCGTCACGCGCAGTGCCGTCTCCTCTTCGGCCTCGCGTACCGCGGCATGCTCCAGCGATTCGCCGACGTCCACGAAGCCACCGGGCAAGGCCCAACCATGCGGCGGGTGCTTGCGCCGGATCAGCACGATCGGAACATCCGGGCGATCGCTGAGTTCAATAACGATGTCCGTGGTGAGCGAGGGCGTTTTCGGTGCCGGCATAGTTTCCGTTTAGGGCTTATTCTGCGGGGTTCTGCGCCGTCAAGCACAGATCGAACCGTTCTCTGGTATACTTGCATAACATTTTGTTAAATGAAACGGGGTTTCACGAATGCTTGAAGGACTGATTACACTCCCATGGTGGGGATATATTATTGTCGCACTCGCCTTTACGCACATCACGATCACCGCCGTCACCATCTATCTCCATCGTCACCAAGCCCACCGGGCGCTCGAGCTTCACCCCGTCGTCAGCCATTTCTTCCGCTTCTGGTTGTGGCTCACCACCGGCATGATCACCAAGGAGTGGGCGGCGATCCATCGCAAGCATCACGCCAAGGTGGAAACACCGGATGACCCGCACAGCCCGCAACAGGTCGGTATCCGCACGGTGATGTGGCAGGGCGCTGAGCTATATCGTAAAGCCACGAAAAACCTTGAAATCATGGAGAAGTATGGCCACGGTACACCGGATGACTGGATTGAGCGCCATCTCTACGCACGCTACAGTGGAAAAGGCATTGCCTTGATGTTCGTGATTAATCTCGCGCTGTTCGGACCGATCGGCATTACCATCTGGGCGGTGCAGATGATCTGGATTCCCATTTTTGCCGCCGGGATCGTCAACGGGGTCGGCCACTACTGGGGCTACCGCAATTACGAGGTCGCCGACGCCAGCACCAATATTGTTCCTTGGGGCATCCTGATCGGCGGTGAAGAACTGCACAACAACCACCATACCTTCGGCAGTTCCGCCAAGTTTTCCTCCCAGTGGTGGGAGTTTGACATCGGCTGGCTGTATATCCGCCTCATGAAAATCCTGGGGCTGGCGCGAATCAAAAAGATACCGCCGGAACTTACCTGCGATTCCGCCAAAAAGTCCATCGATATCGACACGGTGAAGGCCGTGATCACGGCGCGTTTCCTGGTCATGTCCCAATTTGCCCGCGAGGTCATGCAGCACGTGCATCGCGAGGAACTGAAAAAGGCCGATCGCTCTGACCGTGAATCCTGGGCAATGCTCAAGCGCGCGCGGCGACTGATGGTGCGTGAGGCCGGCTTGCTGGATGAAGCCTCGCGCAAGTGGCTGGATAAGGTGCTGGAAACCAACGGCACTCTCAAGACCGTCTACGTCATGAAGCAGAAACTCCAGGACATCTGGCAGCGCTCCGCCTCCACGCAGGAACACCTGCTGCAAGCGCTGCAGGAGTGGTGCCGCGAAGCCGAAGCCACGGGCATCGAAGCCCTGCGACTATTTTCCCAGAAAATACGCACCTACACGCTGGTTCCTGCGCCAACCTGATGGGTGGCCGAAGCAAATAAAAAACCCGCCAATGGCCTAGCCGTTCAGTTAAAGTGTGTAAGAATTGACCGAACGGGCGTAAAATCCCCTTAGATCCACGGATCTAAGGGGATGATCGCTTGGCGAAGATTTTTCCTGGCCTCAAGCCCACCCGAATACCTCCGGCGGTCGCCGGTATCCAGATCAATTTCTGCAAGAACCCGGCGTGCCGCAATTTCGGTGTGCCGGCCAAGGAGCGTCCGGTCGGACGTAAACACGCCAAGCACGGCGGCAACTACCATGCCGTTGGTGCAAGCATCGGCATCTCGGCACTGCGATGTCAGCAGTGTAAGGAAACTCCGCCGATCAAGAGCAACCTTGCGATCTCGGAGGAATACGAACGATTCGTCGCCGACCTCGTATCACCACGGGTTGCCACCTGCCCGGAAGCCACCTGCGCCAACCACCGTATTCCCGTCACGGTCGGCAAGACCCATTACCACGCTATCGGCAAGACCCCCTCCGGCTCTCCCCGTTACCGGTGCAAGGCATGCCAGCGAACTTTCGCCGTGGCGGTGAAGACCGGGCTTCGCCAGCGCGAGTCGCACAAGAATCGGATGATTTTCTCGCTGCTCATGAACAAGTCGCCGATGCGGCGCATTTGTGAAGTGGCGGACATCCATCCCGAGACCCTCTACCAGCGCATCGATTTCTTTTACCGGCAGTGCAAGGCATTTGTGGCGGCCCGCGAGCGAGCGCTCCTCGATGGCATGCCGATCCGGCGTCTCTACCTGGCCATCGATCGCCAGGACTACGTCGTGAACTGGTCCAACCAGGACGACAAGCGCAATGTCGTGCTGCACGCGGTGGGAAGCGCCGACGACGAGACCGGGTATGTGTTTGGCATGCACCTCGACTTCGATCCATCCCTGGATCCGGCGGTGATCGAGCAGGATGCCGCGGCACGGAACGACCACGCGCTGAGTTACCCCTTCCGCCGCTATGCGCGCCTGTGGCTTAAGGCCGACTACACGGACCAGGTGCGCCAGCGGCGGCGTGCCCAGAAACGGGCCTCCCGGTCAGGCGGTGTTACCGCCGATATTGCCGTCGCCTACGAGGAACTCAAGGATCGCCCCGACGTTGAGGCCGGTGCCACCCAGACCTTCGACACCCAGCTGCCGAGCCAGGGCATGCAGGTGCATTCGGAGTACACGCTCTATGGCCACTTCTTCTTCCTGAAGCGCCTGCTCAAGGGAGTCGAGAAGCTGCGTTTATTCATGGGCCAGGAATCCGGCATCCGGGCGGCCTGTCTCGCGGCCTTTTGCGACGAGGTCAAGGCGCGTCGGGTCGATGCCTTCTACGTGCGGATCAACAAGGATCTGACCGTCAACGAACGGCGCCGGGCGCTGGCCGACAGCCGGGCAGAGTTCGACAAGGTTCGCAAGGCACATCCGGGGCTCAAGGACAGCGAGGTGGAAGTCCTGCTCATTCAGCAGGGTCTGCGCGGCATGGCCGCCATCGGCAAGTGGAGTGACCGCTGGCTGCTGCATCCGTTTCCGAGCATGAGTGAGCCGGAGAAGGCGATCTGCTACCTCACCGACTACCGGGACTATGTCCCTGATCAACCTGGCGCGGCTCTACGCCAAGGCGAGCTTGCACGCCATCGACCGCTTCTTCATGCAACTGCGGCGGCGGCTGTCGCTCCTGGAGCGGCCCATCGCCACTTCGAGCGCCTCATACAGGACTTGGTATGGCTACAGCCCCTACAACCCGGAGATGGTGGTGAAGCTGCTTGGAATCTTCCGGGTGTTCTACAGCTACGTCGCGGTGGGCGAAGACAAGAAGACGCCGGCGATGCGGCTGGGACTGGCACAGGCGCCGATCAAGATCGAGGATTTGCTGCATTTCGTTGCCGGTAAGTAGTCTGTACCAACCCACATGTACGTTCAGTCAAGGAGTGGCCGAGGCCTTACTCGATAAAGCATGCGACACTGGTTCATCTGCGTATAGCATACGCACATCTGCGCATATCGGGCGCAGATGTGCGTTGACTGGGCGCAGTTATGCGTATATGGTACTCAGATGAAAGTCCGCAAGATCACGGCCACCGACGTCTGCGAGGTCACCGGGTATTCACGGCACCAGTTGCGTGGGTTACTCGATGATCTCCTGATTTATTCGCGGAAAAAGACGGTACCACGTGTGGCGCGGGAGTTCACGCGTGCAGATCTGATCGTGCTCGCCGTCGTGCGAGCGCTTGAAACCCGTCATAGCGTACGACGCGATGTCATTGCCTCGATTTCCGATCTGCTGCGCAGAACGTTGGCGGGCCCAAAGATGGTCAATCGGGATGCCCGGCTGCTGATTTCCTTTGACCCGCCTACCATAGGTTATTTGACAAGCGTCACACCACCGTCGGACGGGATTCTGATGTCGCTTCGCCCGATATTTCAACGCGTCGATCAATACCTGGGTCACGGCCTGCCGTATGGAGAAGAAGTCCAGCCCGAGCTCAAATTTGGGCCGGGCCTGGTCGCGGGCAGCCGGAAGAAGGCGGTGCAATGATGATGTCTCGCACGCGCAGAAACGGGTCAGCAAAGTTCCGGAGAGACGGGCTTCCGGTCGGGCCCACGGCGTGGTCCTCGTGGTTGGCTGGCCGCGAGATGGACACCGGTGACCATGACTAAAGTTGCTGCTTTGACATCAGAAGATCTGGCGGCGCTAGGTGCGTCGGAGTCAAACATTCGATGGCTCACCAAGCCATCGGCCAAAAGCATTCAATACCTTGATCTCATCGAGCCCGCAAGGTCACGGTCGAGCAGTCGACCCGTCATCGGCCCGAGCGCCGTGGTTGAATTTGAGGGCCAGCCGTTACTCTACGTTGTCGATAACCGGACTCTAGTAAACGGCTCCGGAATCAGTCACGAAGAAATCGCGCAAATGCTCCGGCTTCTGGCCTGCCGAGGCGATCCAGCGTATCTGGCTATCATGGAATACGGCCAAGTCGTCATTCACCCCGTCAGCCTGAAAAAACACAAAGTCTCCGGTGGTTTTCCGTGGAACCTGTCGTCAATGGGGCAGCGGTCTCTCGTCCAGGATCTGGTTGCTGAAACCATCCCTGGACTGCCTGGCCGCGACGTGCGGCGCGCAGCCGTTCACGATCTTCTGTTTCGGTTGCTCAGCCATGCGACGGACCAGTTGCTCGAGACACGGGCGTTGCGTGGACGGCACGATGATGTACTGGCTTTGGCTGGCCGCGCATTGTTCGCGCGTTTCCTGATTGACCGGGACATCATGACCGCCGCTGCCTTTCCGGCGCTCAAATTCGCTCCCGAAGAGTGTTTCTCGACGCCGAAAATCGCGGCCATGGCGTGCAAATGGCTTGACGTCGAGTTCAACGGGGAACTCCTGCCGCTCGCCGGCGCCAGGTACAAAACGTACTTTGGGTCGCTCGGCAAGGACGGCAGTACGGTATTCCGGGTGTTGTCGAATGTCTTGCATCGCGCGCCCGGCGGGCAGCTCTCCTTCGATTCCAAATGGGGCGATCTCGATTTCGCGCATATCCCAATCGGGCTGCTCAGCGAAGTGTATGAGCGTTTTGCGCACCGGCACCTCGGCAAGAAAGCGGCTGACGAAAGCATGCATTACACGCCGAGGCATATCGCCGAGTTCATGATCGAGGAAGCATTTGAAGGGTTAGATCCGGAGCACCGGCACCGCGCGCGCCTGCTGGATCCGGCCGCCGGCGGAGGTATTTTCCTGACGCTTGGGCTTCGCAAGCTGGTTGCGGAGCTCTGGGAGAGAAAACATCGCAGACCGTCGCGCAAAGAAATACGCAAGATCCTGTATGAGCAGATCCGCGGCTTCGACATCAATTCCTCGGCACTCAAGCTCGCGGCCCTCGGGCTTTATCTGACCGCGATCGAGCTTGATCCGGATCCGAGGGATACCGACGAGCGCTCGTTTCATCCGTTGTTCGCCTGGGCAAAAGATGCCGATATCGATACCGTGCTGACATGTGCACGGTTTCCCAACGAACCAGAGTCGAACCCCTATGTGCTGGGCAGCCTAGGCCCAGCCATCAGTCCGGCACATCGCAAGCGTTATAGCGTCGTCATCTCCAACCCGCCTTGGTCTAGCCTCAGCAGCAAGAAAGGGGCACAAGAAATTCTACGTCAGTTCCCTGATGTTGTGCGCGACGTCGCTCGTACCCGAGCTGAGGAAAACAATCAGCACCCGGGCCTATTGAGGATTGCAGACTCCTACGAAAATCCCGATGGCGTGCCGGATTTGCCGTTCATCTGGCGTTCGATGGAGTGGGCGAAGGATGGCGGCATTGTCGCGCTTGCCCTACACGGTCGGCTCCTCTTCAAGCAGGCCGACATGGGCGCCATGGCTCGCGATGCCGTGTTCACGGGGCTTCGGGTGACCGGGGTTCTCAATGGAGCGGCCGTTCGAGGAGAAAAGGTCTGGCCTAACGTCACGCCGCCATGGTGTCTTGTGTTCGCACGGAACGAGGTGCCGGAAGATCATCATCTCTTCCATTTCGTCAGCATTGAACTGGAGAAACGCCTAAACACTCAAGGTCGGATTCGTGTCGACCATAAGAATGCGCAACCCATCCAGTTTTCCGTGCTTCGGGAGAAACCTTATTTATTGAAAACGCTGTTTCGTGGAACGGCAATGGATGCGACGGTCATGGAGCATCTTGGTTCGCTGCCAACCATACGCCTGGGCGACTACATGAGATCGCATGGCCTGCAATCCGGAGAGGGCTATCAGGTATCCGAGAGGAGAGGAGATCGGAAGGACGCAAGCGCAATGATCGGAATGCTGAACCTGGATCGCGCTTGGGCGCCGAAGTTTGCGGTTAATGCCAATACTCTCAATAGGAGGTTCGACCGTCACATCCTTCATCGTCCGCGAAAAATCGAGATCTACCGTGGACCATTAATGATAGTTCCGGCGTCTCTCCCGGAGATGCCGGACCAAGGTTGCGGCCTGATTGCTGTCGATGACGTCGCCTATCGTGAATCGTTCACGGGTTACTCGGCGTTCGGATTCAAGAGCGGCAATCCGGAGTCCTTGGCGCGCTACCTACACGTCCTCACCTACAGCAAAT
Source organism: Sulfuricaulis sp. (assembly GCA_030650525.1). GTDB lineage: Bacteria > Pseudomonadota > Gammaproteobacteria > Acidiferrobacterales > Sulfurifustaceae > Sulfuricaulis. The sequence continues at coordinate 26,601 of JAUSDQ010000291.1, read as the reverse complement.
TGTTTCAGTATCACATCCTAATGAATAGTGCGCAGTTCGGTGTTGAGCGGGACGCAATCCAAAAAGAAGACGTCGATGATTTTCCGATCATCCCCTTCGAGAACCTGAATCCTCAAACCGTGGATCAGGTGCAAGCGCTATCGAAAGCCATTGCCGAAGAGAAATCGCCATGGCGCGAGGTTGATGAGCTTGTCTTCAAGATTTACGGCACCCCAGACAACATGCAGGGCATTATCGCGGACACGCTGTCCGTGTCGCTACCGTACACCGCGACCACTGAACGCGCGGAGAGACCGCCGTCTCCAGAGGAAATCGAGGCATTTCGTTCTGCACTGGAAGGCCATCTCCGCCCGCTGTTTGAACTGGCCGGGCTCAACCTAAGAGTCGAGAGACGGCCACTGACAGAAGGATCTTGGGCGTTCCTAGACGTCGTTTGTGGAGAGTACGAACCGCCGAGTTGGGATCAGGTGTGGCTTAAACAACTTGCCGACGATCAAGGCGCAAGCAGCATATTCGTCCCGAATCCGCCACAGCACATTGGTGTTGGAATATTGGCACAATATCGGTACTGGACCCCATCACGGGCACATTTGTGCGCCTTGACCATCATCCGAAAATACAGCAACGACCTGGTTGCCGCAGGTATCGAGGCTGCATAGAGAGATGCGCAATGGCACAACAGGGACGTTCACGAAAGCGGGTACGGTGTATGACAACATGCCCTATGCCGGTTTTGCCGATCTCGAAATGCTCGTGGTGGAAAAGGCGCTGCGATTGGTGTGGTTGGAGTCGCCGAAGCGATTCCATTGTCACCAGATTGATTTCAACGAGGCAAACGAGAATCGCATTTCGAGTGCGTTGGTGAATGTATTCGATGACATCTGGGCCAACGACCGACACCTGTTATCGGACTTGGCGAAACTCTTTAATCCCGTGCCAATATTCAACGGACAACATGGTACCGTCGATTATCTCGGACGCCCGTTGGAACACAAGCCAGACATCACCTTCCGTCGCAGCTTTACCGACCCCGGTAAGAGTGCGCTCAATGGCAGCCTTTTTATTGAGGCAAAGCTGGTTGGTCAGAAGAATAAAATGGGCAAGTATTGCGGCGCTGGGCTCGTACGATTCATCGACGGCACATATGCCTGGGCGATGCCGCAAGCCGTGATGCTGGGATACGTCCAGGAGACGAGCCAGAAACTTCCCGATTCGCTCACTGCCTACTTCGAACGTCTCGGGAATAGTGCGCAATACCGGCTGAAAGAGGGTCCCGTTGCTTTCCCGCCGTCCCGTTTCGCCAACCGGTCGTATCTAACCGTGCATGACAGGACGTGGAAATATCCCGGAACCGACAGATCTCCTGGCCCGATCTCAGTGCTGCACCTCTGGTTGCCGATTTAAGGAACACCGGCAGTTGTGCCTACAACGATCACCAGTAGAAAACATCCAGATCAACTCTGGATACTCGCAGTATTCCTGAGACTATCGAAGCGACGTTCTGGTATTCCGCGCTTGTCTCTCTGCTAAGTTTTCCCAGTCTTGGCCACGTTGGTGTCAATTCCGCGTGTGTGGTAACGCGGGGCCTTGCCTTATTTTCCCGGTAGCGGCAGTCGGGCGTTTCGTCAGTGCCGAAGCTTTTCTTATTGGCTGTTCCATTGCAGCCAATCGTACCAGATCGTTGCATATGGCTTTATTGGTTTATGGCGAAACGGTTTATGTTTAGTAATGCACGATCGGATCCGCTGTCCCATCGGGATCTTGTAACGCGTTACCATTAGTCTGCGGTACGCCCAGAAGCAGCAGGCCGCAGACGTGCGGTGTCGCCATGGATGTCCCGGACATCGTCGTTACCCCACCGCCTTTCGCCGTCGACACGATGCTCACGCCGGGTGCGGCGAAATCGATGGGCGGGTTGCCGTAGTTCGAGAAGTTGGCGAACACATCCGCGTTATCGATGGCAGAAACCGTGTACACGTTCGGATGATCTATATGCGCCGGCTCGAATCCGCCTGCATTTGAGGCATCGTTACCCGCTGCCACGGCAAAGCGGATGCCGAGGTTCGCGGTGTTAATGATCGCATCGTGCAAACTTTGGAAGTGCCCCGTCGCGCCGAGGCTCATGTTCACCGCGTCGCCACGCGCGGGATCGGCGTTCGCGGCGACGTAATCCACGCTCGCGACAACCCCATCGATCGTGCCGGAACCGCTGTTATCGAGCACGCGCACAGGGTGCACCGTGGCGCTCGCAGCGACGCCCACGACATCGATCGCATTATCGAGCGCCGCGATGGTGCCAGAGACGTGCGTGCCGTGCCCATTGCCGTCGTCGGGGCTGTTCTTCCCACGCAGAACGAAATTCGCGCCACCACCCACGGCGAGATCGGGATGGTTCAGATCAATTCCCGTGTCGATCACCCAGGCATGGCGCCCGGAACCTCCGATCGGACCGCCGACACGGAGTATGCCGTAGGGCACAACCTGCGGCGGTTCACTCGATCCCGGCTTGCCCGCTCCGCCACGCGCGGCGACCGCCGTTTCATCCACTTGCTCAATTGCCGATACAACACCATTGCGCTCGTAGTACGCAATGTGCGGATTTTGCTCCGCCAAACGCGCGGCGGCCTGCGCCGAGAGCGTGGCGGAGAAGCCTTTCAGGGCAACCTTGAACGTGTGGCGCACGGCGCCGCCGTGCTCCGTCGCGAGTCGATTTGCTTCCTCGGGGACGCGATCGGCCGGGAAGTCGGAACGGAACACGAAGATATAACTGCTGGCCGCTTCTTCTTGTGCGTTTCCAGGCACGCTTGGTAAAGAACCGGGGTCGGCGGCCCAAGAACCGTGACAGAGCAAGAAAAGGAAGCTTAGTGCAACCGCGATGACAGGCCTTTTCATTCGAAACCTCCTGCTATTTTTTGTGTTGTTGACGTTGTCGTATTACGGTCCTGTACAACAGGATAACAGTACTTCTTGTGGGGGTTCAAGGACAGTGGTAGGGTTTATGGCGCTGATCCGCAGGGTGGTTGGACCAACAACCAATAATGACGGAGGTTCGCACGTGAAAAATACCGCACGGATGTTTGTTGTTTTTGCATTTAGCTTTGTCTCGTTCCTCGCCAACGCTGAAATCGTAAAGGTTCCGGTCGATCCCTCCGTCACGGCGGCATCGGGTGTTCCTGGGTACGATCAGTTCGTCGTCCGGTCCCGGACTATTCGTACAGTCGTCCGACGCGGCTGCGGCTTCTTCAGGCGGAACCTTCTCAACACAAGGGACGGTGGGTACGCTGTCAACAAGTATTGGTCAGCTGCTTCGCTGGCCGGCACTACCGAAGTACACGTACTTTCAGGCGATGTCGAATAATCGGGCGTACTACCGAGATGCGTTTACGGCCATTACGTATACCGCGAACGCTTCTCCCGGGACGGCTTCCAAAACTTGGGATGTCAAAGGAACTATTGTTCCCACTACGGGCTCGACTTCGGAATTCGACTGGCCGACGATGACGTTCTATCCGCAGGTCGCTGGTTATCCATACTGTTTCTACACGCCAGGGTGGGCTTATTACATTTGCGGTTCCACCTCGATATATATCACCGCATATACCAATTCGCAGTGCCAGCCATACGGTAACTGGACCTTTGCCGTTTCTGAAGATGGCGGACTTGTAGGCCAACGGTCATTCGATATGTTCGGCGAAGTGCCGCCCGAGGACCTGACGATACAAAGCCAGAACTCACAGCATACCTACGACACGATCTGCTACGTGACCGGTAGTAGCAGCCCACGAGTGGACGCGGCGTGCGGAACACCGAATACAACTCGTTATAACATCCATCAAAAAGGTTGCGCTATCACGTCAGCCGCCATGGTGCTCAATTATCATGGAGTCGGTGCCACCCCTGATCCGTTGGACGATCATTTGGTATCCCTTGGTGCTGCCGGCTACACCAAGACAGGCAAGGTTATGTGGAGTGGACCGGCCGATTATTCGGGCGGTGTTGTGCGTTCGTTTTGGCTTGGTCCTAAGCCTGCGGACACCCAAGACAGTGTTGTCAAAGATCGGATTTGTCGTTACGGACCGCAAGCGATGGCGGTGACGAACCCGGCGACGAAGACAGAACATTTCGTGATGGTCACCGGCAGAACCGAGAATGACGCCACATGGAAGATTTATGATCCGGCAGGCGGGGTGATAACCACTCTGGCGGCGTATAGCGACAAGTACCATGGCACTCGTCTGTATGCGGGTCAGAGAGTCACCTACATCGATCCCCTGAATCGACTCATATTCCGACTGTATTCTCCCGCCGAGATCGTCGTAACCGCACCTGATGGGAAAAAGACGGGATTCGACCCGATTAAAAATTTACGTTACGGCGATATCCCAAATAGCGCATACGAAATCGAAGCGTTGGGCGATAACGAAATTGGGCAACCCGACAATCATCCTGAAAAGGTGCTTGATATCGGTGGTGGCGTAGACGGCGAGTACGTCGTGCAGGTCATTGGGACCGGTACGGGAACGTACGATCTCGATGTAACGCGGGTGAACGCCAACGGGAACTTTCAGGATCAAACCGAAATCACCGGCATCCCGATCGAACCAGGTGTAGTGCATCAGTATTCGGTCAGCTACTCGGCCGGATCAGGCACACCGCCAACCTTCATTGGCGGATACGACGGTGGCGGGCAGCGACCGGCGGATGTCAATCGTTTCTTGCGTTACAGCAGCCCCTCCGAGGCACGCACGTCGCTGCCAGCGGGAACCACCAGCGCCCGCGTCGCCATATCCTACGGTGCCACGATCGATCCTGCGACGTTTACCGCCACGCTGAATGGCGCCGACGTGAGACACCTGTTCTCGCCCCAGGCTGGGGGATCGCAGACGATAGATGTCCCGTTGGCCGCGGGTTCGAACACCCTGCTGTTGTCGGTGCAGGGCTTGACAGACTCGGGCCGTGTCACGACGGATACCGATCGGCTGGTGTTCTTGGTGCAATGAGTCACATGCGTGGGCGGAACGTCATCGTCGCTTGCATAGTCGCCATGGCGGCGGTTGGCGCTTCCGCCCTTGCCGAAGAAGAACAGCGCGACCCGGAGATTCGATGCTGTTTTACTCAGGACCATCTTCGCGGCGAGCTGAAGGGTGTTTTTCTAATACAACTTCTGGGAGTTGTTCGACCGATTGGTCATTTGAAACTCATTACGCCCAGCGGTGCGGTGCTCGGCTACGACGAGAAAACACGCAGCTTCTCGCGTCCGAATGCGGAAGGCGTATACGGTCTGGGTCCGCCGAGCGGGATGTCGATGCTCGAGCTCGACTGGAACAACAGCACCCAGCGCACGCTGGTGCTCCTTAAACGTCTCAAGGGGCAGTATCGGCTGCACGTTATTGCGGAGCGTGACGGGCGTTATGCACTGAGCTTTCTTGTTGGCGGCGCACGTCAAACGGGACCGGGTGCAAAAAACAGCCGGGACAATCAAGACATCGCGGCTGATATTCGCGCTGGAGAAGTTCATGTTTACACCTTCCCCAGCGAGTTTGACGACATCTACGATGGCAGCCTATCGCCGAAAAGTCCCACGCGATTTCGGGTCGAGCGGATAACGGCGAATAGATAGTTTCTACCGCTCAACTTGCCAATTTGGTACTGCAAGCTTCCGTAGGAACTCATGTCGTGTCGGTAACTTCCTCGTATGTTGTCGCCTGAAGGCGAATGTTCATATAAACGTGCCCAAAAACATGGTGGTTAAGAAATCTTCGCCAAGGATTTCTCTGCCTCTGGAAAGATTAACCAACGACCATCTCATGATGGGACGCTTGACGGTGGCCCGCCTGCGCTTGCCCCACACACATCTGCGCCCAATTCGCTCAGATGTGTGTTGTGCTCAGATGAGAGTTAAGGGGTATCCGGAACTAGGAAAACAGGCCCATTTTACACACTTTAACTGAACGGCTAGGCCAATGGCGGGTTTTTTATTTGCGAAGCACGCCTGACGCTCAGCGCGTCTTGGCCAGACGCTTGTGCAACGGGCTGTGGCGCGGAAAGTGCGCCAGCAAAAATTCCATTTGATCGGCGAGAATCCGCTTACCCTGGAGATAAATATACTCGGCGTGCGTCGGCATAAACGGTACCGCGAGCAATTCCAGCCCGGCCTGTTCCGGCGTGCGCCCCGCCTTGTGGTTGTTACAGCGTTTGCACGCGGTCACCACATTATTCCAGGAATCCGTACCGCCCACGCTCAGTGGGATGATGTGGTCACGCGACAGGCCACGGGACGAAAACTGACCGCCGCAGTACATGCACAATTGAGCATCGCGGGAGAACAGCGTCTGATTGTTGAGCGGCGGAACGTAATGCGCCCGCGCCTTCAGGAGTGCGTGACTATCCCCGTGAGTGGCAACAATGGAGCTGATTTCGACAACCGAGCGCCGGCCGGTGATGGCGTTGTAGCCGCCGCGAATCTGGTACAGCGGCACGCCGCAGGTATAGGCAACCTGACCGAGATAATAGACCCGCACGGCCTCTTTAAAATCGATCCATTCGAGCGGCATCCCTGATGCGTCGGTCCGCAAAACCTGCTGATTCAGTGCATACACGAAACGAACCTTCCCTAACTCGTCAATCGTCACTTATATTAATAGATATATAGTTATTATAGTTATTTATCTCAGAAAAAGCGGCGCTTGTACATAGCCGGCCGGTCAATGTCAGCCGTTGGCAGCCTATTCCGGCCGTGCCACCGGGGCCTTCAAAAACAAAAAAGCCCGGCGGAGACGGGCTTTTATTGAATGGAACCGGGCACGCGCCTACTTGATCTTCGCTTCCTTGTAGGCGACATGCTTGCGAACCACCGGGTCGTATTTTCTCAATTCGAGCTTGTCCGGGCTGGTGCGCTTGTTCTTGGTCGTGGTGTAGTAGTGCCCCGTGCCGGCGCTCGAGACAAGCTTGATCTTTTCGCGTATTGCCTTGGCCATGTGCTTATACCTTCTCGCCGCGGGCGCGCATCTCGGCCAGCACGACGTCTATGCCCTTCTTGTCGATGGTGCGCAGCCCCTGGCTCGACAGACGTATCGACACCCAGCGCTTTTCGCTTTCCACCCACAGGCGGCGGTTTTGCAAATTGGGCAAAAACCGGCGGCGGGTCCGGTTGTTCGCGTGGGACACGTTATTACCCGAAAGAACGCGTTTACCCGTCACCTGACATACTCTGGACATCGGAAATCTCCCTCAAACTGGTGCCCCGAGGGGCTCTAAAGGACGGCTTTTATATCAGATATCGGTATTCCTGGGTAGACCCTGAAATCGGACCGCCAATCGTCCTCAAATCAGGCCCCGTTCGCTGAAAGAGACCATCTCGCCGTCCCCCACCACCAGATGGTCCAGAAGCCGGATATCGACCAGTGTCAGGGCCTCCTTTAGCCGCGTCGTCAGCAATTCATCCGCCCGGCTGGGCTCGGCCACGCCGGAGGGGTGGTTGTGCACCAGAATGACAGCGGCGGCGTTGTGCTTGAGCGCGCGTTTGATGATCTCGCGCGGATACACGGCAGTGCCGTTCAGGGTGCCCTGGAACAGTTCTTCGAAGATCAGCACCCGGTGGCGGTTGTCGAGGAACAGCACGCAAAACACTTCATTCTTGCGATCGCGCAGCTGCGCCTGGAGATATTCCTTCGTGTCCTGGGTGGAACCCAGCATCACATCGCGTGTGAGTTTTTCGGCCAGAAAACGTCGGCCCATTTCCAGGCTGGCCTGGAGCTGCACGTATTTGGCCTGGCCCAGGCCCGGCGCCTCACACAGCTCCTCCGGTCCTGCCGCCAGCAATTCGCGCAGGCTGCCATAGCGGATAAGCAGGGCGCGCGCCACGTCCACGGCGGTTTTACCCCGAACGCCGGTACGGATGAAAATGGCCAGGAGCTCGGCATCGGAAAGAGCCGCCGGCCCGCGTTGCAGCAACTTTTCACGCGGCCGTTCGTGTTCCGGCCATTCGCTTATTGCCATGGGACTGTCCTTAAACTTCAGAAAATTTGAATAATTTGTCTACCCCCGCATCGGGCAAGTACACTCTAACACATGGGTACCCTGATAAATAAACGCCTCCTGCTGGGTGTCACCGGCGGTATCGCCGCCTATAAAAGTGCCGACATCGTGCGCCGTCTGCGCGAGGCCGGCGCCGAGGTGCGTGTCATCATGTCGCCTTCAGCGACGGAATTCATCACCCCATTGACCATGCAGGCGGTGAGCGGTCATCCGGTGCATCAGCATCTGCTCGATACCGGCGCCGAAAGCGGAATGGGGCATATCGAGCTGGCGCGCTGGGCCGATGCCGTGCTGGTGGCGCCGGCGAGCGCTAACTTTCTGGCGCGCTTGGCACAGGGACGCGCCGATGATCTGCTGAGCACGGTTTGTCTGGCGACGGAAGCACCCATTGCCGTTGCGCCCGCCATGAACCAACAGATGTGGAACAACAACGCCACGCAATCAAACCTCGCGGCCGTCAATAAAAACGGTATCAAGATTTTCGGGCCGGGGGAAGGATCGCAGGCCTGCGGCGAAGTCGGTCCCGGTCGCATGCTGGAGCCGGCCGATCTGGTAACGTTGACTTCTGAATTGTTCGCCACCGGCGAGCTCGCTGGACTCACCGTCGTCGTCACCGCCGGCCCCACCTGGGAAGCCATCGACCCAGTGCGCGGCCTCACCAACCGCAGCTCGGGAAAAATGGGCTATGCCGTGGCCGAAGCCGCCGCCGAAGCCGGGGCCAAAGTCATACTGGTCTCAGGTCCGACGACCCTGACGGAACCGGAACGCGTGCGCACCATTCGCGTTACCAGCGCACAGCAGATGCACGACGCGGCGCTCGCCCAGGCGGCGACGGCCAACATTTTTATCGGCGTAGCGGCCGTGGCGGATTATCGTCCGGCGCAAACCGCCAGCAAGAAAATCAAGAAGACGGCTGAACGGATAACGCTTGAACTGGTGCGGAATCCAGACATACTGGCGGATGTCGCGGCGCTCAAACCCGCGCCGTTTACCGTGGGATTCGCGGCCGAAACGGATAATATCGAGGCACAGGCGCGGCAAAAACTGGAGAGCAAAAAAATCAATCTGATTGCCGCCAACCGCGTGGGATTAGATCTCGGGTTTGAGTCCGACGAGAACAGCCTGCTGCTCGTTGAGCACGGGCAGGTGACTGAACTTCCCGCGCAGCCGAAACCAAAGCTCGCGCGCGCGCTTATTCGCCATGTTGCTGCAAGCTATCGTGCGCGCAGTGGCGCGGAGATATATCAATTACGGAGCTAAGGATGCAAAAAATAGAAGTAAAAATCCTCGATCGGCGCATCGGCGCGGAATTTCCTTTGCCCCGCTACGCCACGCACGGCTCGGCCGGCCTGGACATGGTCGCCTGTCTGGACGAGCACCTGCATATCGCGCCGGGCGAGACGCATCTTATTCCCTCCGGCATCGCCATCCACATCGGCGATGCCGGTGTGGCCGCGGTGCTGCTGCCGCGCTCCGGTCTCGGTCACAAGCACGGCATCGTGCTCGGCAATCTCGTGGGCCTCATCGATTCGGATTACCAGGGACAGATTTTCATTTCCGTGTGGAACCGCGGACGCGAGCCTTTCATCATCGAACCCGGCGATCGTATTGCCCAGATGGTGTTTGTCCCCGTGGTCCAGGCTGAATTCAGCATCGTGCAGAAATTCGAGGAAAGCCGGCGCGGCGCGGGTGGTTTTGGCCACTCCGGGCAAAAATAACCGGTCCCCCGATCGGCAGCTATCATCCATTTTCTGCCACGGGTCGGAAGCAGCCCCCTGGCGCTGGCTCCCCGCGGCGGAGTCTCCTATGTTTATGGTATGGAAAGCGTTTTTCCGTTCATTTTTGCCGCGGGATTGATGTCCGCGACACCGACCGACCGATAGCACCCATGACCCAGTCGCTGACACGCATTTACCTGCAAGTCTTGCTGATTCTGCTCCTGTGCATCGGCGGGGCGGGTTATGCCGGCTATTTGCTCGTGGACGACATCCTGCTGTCGTCGTATCAGGAAAGCGCGGCGCAAACATCGCGCGTGGCCGCAGACCATATTAACGATCAGCTTAGCGAACACAAAAAGACACTCGAAGTCATGGCCCGCCAGCCAGACGTCGTGAGCCTGCTGCAACGCGGCACACCGACGGAGCGGGAGCGTAAGCAGGATGAATTGCGATCCATGCTTCCGGGGGCCGTCATGGTCTACCTGCTGGCGCGCAACAGCGCCGGCGACCTGTCATCCGCCGAGACGCTTGATCCCACCTGCCTTGATTTCATCCGGGGCCCCGCCACCGCCGGCATGCCGCCGGCGCCGGAGTTTCATGAAATCGGCGCACCGGCGGAACATTACGACATGGCGACAACGGTGCGGGATGAAAGCCAAAAACCGGTCGGGTATCTGCTGGTGAAATTCTCTCTAGAACCGCTGCGGACCGTCATCCAGCAAACGCTACCGCCGGGCGGGCATATGCAACTGCGCCAAGCGGTGGCGGAAAAGCCGGCGCAAACGGTGGTGGAAGTCGGTGAGGCAGCAAGCGCCGATACCGCCGGCGTCACGAGCGCCCTGGGTAACAACAACTGGACACTGACATACCAATCCGGAGAAACGCCGCCCGTGATCCTGCGCGGGAATAGAATCTACTACGCTGCCTTGATCCTGCTGGCCTTCACGATAATGATCATCGTGTTGTTTCGCCTTTACCGCCGCACCCTCAATGCCATACGGCATGATATTCGTTCGCTGATCCGCATGTTCCGCGACCTGCGTGAAGGAAGCGTGCGCGTGGACTACCCGATGGCGCTGCGGGAATTTTTGGAAATATTCGATTACCTCCGCGACCGCGGGCAAAAACTTGTCAAGGAAAAGAAAAAGCTGAAAGACATGGGACTCATGGACCACCTCTCCCAACTTGGCAACCGCCGGCATTTCGAAGAGCGGCTCAAGGAGTTGTTCGAGTCATCCAAGGCCAACGGTCCATCGTCCGTGCTGATGATCGACATGGATCATTTCAAGAAGGTCAATGACGTCCATGGCCACGACGCCGGCGACGCGCTCATCGTCGGTTTCGCCAATGCCTTGCGCAAGGTAGTACGTCAGACCGACGTGCTCGTGCGTCTCGGCGGCGATGAGTTCTGCATCATTTATTCCTACGCGCCTCTGACCAAGGCGACCGCACTGGTCGAGCGCCTGCGCAAGCAGCTACCGCGCGAGATTCCGCTTACCAAGGGTGTCGTGCATCGGCTACGCTGGACGGGCGGCTTAAGCTCCATGCATGACAAGGACACCAAACCGGATGATGTGTTATGGCGCGCCGACCAGGCGCTGCTGCAGGCAAAAGAAGGCGGCCGCAACATCACGAAAGTTTACGATCCGGCCAGCGGTCCACCGGAAAAAAAGAAGATTTTGGTGGGCTGAATCGCGCCCTGCTCCTACTGCACTCCCGGAAACAAAGTATCGCCCTCGCCCGTAACGTCGGGATACGGTAAACTCGACCCTCAGTATTATCCTAATTTAAAGACAAACCATCATGCCGAAATCCGACTCCGCGGCCGCCGCAGCGGCGCACTCCCTTCCCCCGGAAATCTTCAAGGCCTATGACATCCGCGGCATTGTGGGCAAAACGCTCACCGCGGAAATCGTCGAACGGATAGGTCAGGCCCTGGGCAGTGAAGCGCGCGCCCAAAATCAAAAACAGTTTGTCATCGGTCGCGATGGACGGCTTTCGGGTCCGGATCTTGCCAAAGCGCTCGCGCGCGGGCTCGCGAAAAGCGGCTGCGACGTGGTGGATATCGGCATGGTACCGACCCCGGTGGTGTATTTTGCCATCCAGCACCTGGGCGCCGGGTCGGGCGTGGCCGTCACCGGCAGCCACAATCCGCCCGATTACAACGGGCTCAAGATGGTCATCGGCGGCGTCACCCTCGCGGGCGACTCGATCCAGAAGCTGCGTACCCGGATGCTTGCTAACGACCTGGTCACCGGTCAGGGAAAGATCTCACAGGCTGATGTACGTTCGGCTTATCTCAACCGTGTAATCGGTGACGTGAAGCTCGCGCGCCCCATGCGCGTGGCGGTCGATTGCGGCAACGGCGTAGCCGGCGAACTGGCACCGCAATTGTTCAAACAACTGGGCTGCCAGGTCACCGAACTGTTCTGCCGGATTGACGGCACTTTCCCCAATCACCATCCCGATCCGAGCAAGCCGGAAAATCTCGAAGACCTGATCGCCGAAATCAAAAAGGGCGGTTACGACGTGGGCCTGGCCTTCGACGGCGACGGCGACCGCCTCGGCGTCATCGCGCCGGACGGCCACGTGATCTGGGCCGATCGTCAGATGATCCTGTACGCACGCGACGTGCTGTCGCGGCATCCGGGCGGCGAGATCATCTACGACGTCAAATGCTCGCGCACGCTCGACGCCGAGATTCGGAAGAGCGGCGGCAAGGCCACCATGTGGAAAACGGGTCATTCGTTCATCAAGGCCAAGCTCAAGGAATCCGGCGCGCTGCTGGCAGGCGAAATGAGCGGTCATATCTTCTTCAAGGAACGCTGGTACGGTTTCGACGACGGTCTGTACACCGCCGCGCGGCTGCTTGAATTACTGTCACGCGACCCACGTCCGACGCAGGAAATCTTTGCCGCGCTGCCGAACACGGTGAATACTCCGGAATTGAATCTCAAGTTTCCCGAAGGCGAACATTTCACCGTTATCAAGGAATTGGTCCAACGCGCCCATTTCCCGGACGCGAAACTCACCACCATCGACGGCCTGCGCGCGGATTTTCCCGACGGTTTCGGTCTGGTGCGCGCCTCCAACACCACGCCGGTGCTGGTGTTCCGCTTCGAGGGGGACAGCAAGGAAGCATTGGAAAGAATTCAGAAACGTTTCCGGGAACTCATGCTGGCTGTCCGACCAGGCATCGCGTTGCCCTTTTAATAGATGGGTACTGCCTACCCGATACCAGATTGCAAAAATTGCATCACCTCTGTGCCAGGTCTACAATTACTGCATGATTGATTGGTCTTCTTGCCCAGCCGTGGAACGCGACCCCGAGCGCATGAGTGGCGCTTGGGTTTTTCGCGGCACCCGCGTTCCTGTCACGGCCCTATTCCAGCCCCTCGAAGATGGGGCCCAAGTCTCGGACTTTATCACCTGGTTCCCCGGCGTCACGCTCGCGCAAGTCCGTGCCGTGCTTGAGCACACTACCCGCTCTCTCGAAGCGGCTTGAGTGCGTGTGCTTTTCACTGTTAGGCCTTCAAGTCATATCGCTAGTCGAGATTCGCATGGACAAGGAAGCAAACAGGCATAATGCCTACCGTATTGCGATCTGGGCCGTACAGGTTCTTCTTCTACGCGGGAGATCGAAATGAGCCTCAGCATACCCACGTGGAGCGGGATGACAAGATCGCCAAGTTTTGGCTCAGCCCGGTGCGGCTTCAGAACAGCGGTGGGTTCAATCGCAGCGAGATCAATCGTATTTTGAAAATTATCGTCGAACATTAGTCGCACTTGATAGAGGCATGGAATGACTACTTCGGCCGCTAAAATAGACGTTCCCAACGCGATGAATATCATGATCACCGAGGACACTTTAACGGTTGACCTGAGCGATGGCCGGACGATCTCCGTCCCCGTGGCGTGGTTTCCACGCCTACTGCATGCCACGCCTGAGGAACGAAAGAACTGGAAACTGATCGGCCACGGTTCCGGCATCCACTGGCATGATCTCGACGAAGATATCAGCGTCGAAAATCTGCTGGCCGGCAAGCAATCCGGCGAGAGTCAGACTTCGTTCAAGAAATGGCTGAGCCAGCGCACTAAACGTTAAGAAATCTCCGATCAAACCCGTTTGTGGTAAACCCATCGAACCACGAACGCACAATTTGTAAGAGACGCTGCCCGTAGGGCGCATTAAGCGATAGCCGTAATGCGCCGAATGTGAAGTCCATCCGGCGCAATGCGCTGCGCTTATTGCGCCCTACAGTTCTTAAAAAAGCTAGCTCCGTTACCCTCAATAAGGCCGCTTCGATCGATGAACAAGGTATTTAGATAAATCATTGGGGTTATTGTTGTCTTACTTGCAATGGGAGCAATTGGGAAAGTTTTGATATTTCTTGGCCCGTTTATTGGTGGTGTGATTGTTACAGTATTCGACCTTTCTCCTAATCCACGGCTAGCAAGAAATATGGAATCAGCGGGTAATATTTTTGTATTGATTTTTTCAATCTATATTGGAGTAAAAGTTTACAAAAATATTATTAGAAAATATTCGAAAGAAGAATCATCAGTTGAATACGGCAGGAAAGCATAAAACTTTCCTTTGTTCATGCAAATGGGCACAGACATCGAAGGATTTGTGCGGCGAATAGCTGAAGTCTGCCCTGAGTTCAGCTCCGTGTGGCTGATTGGATCTCGTGCCAACAATACTGCACGAGAAACATCGGATTGGGATCTTCTAGCATTCGGGAACAAGAGAGCGCTCGCTTGTATTAGGAAACACCGCGAGCTGCATCGTCCAGATGTCGATTTCCTAATCGTCACTAACGGTGATGACTTCATTAATGCCTGGGGAAACTGCGATAAGACAGGCTCATTAAGTCAGTGGGAATGGAAGCAGAAGTCGGACGTAGAAGCGGAATACACAGAAGTAAAATCTGCGCCGGGCGCAAACTATGGCAACGTTGCACTAAAACGTCGTCTTGGGCTACGCATATGGGCACGTTAAGGTATGCGCAACACACCTTCCTTAGCTTTCAGCTAACTGCTTCTCAAAAACCGCCCGCCAGCTCGGTGACAGCCCCGGAAGTTTTACGGCGCGTTCGCATTCGGCACGCGTACCGCCGGCGTGCCGCAGGCGGAACACGTCGCGCACGCATAGGGAATGGGGGTCATGCGCAACCCGCTTGATGATGTCTCCCGCGACTACCTTCCCCTCCTGCAACACGCGCAGATAAAAACCGGTGCGGTTGGCCGCGGCGAAGCGCGCGGGGAAATTTTCATCGCCCATGCGGATGCCGAACTTGAAGCAGGGCGTGCGCGGCTGCGTCACTTGCACGCGGGCCGCACCGATGCGAAAGACATCGCCGATATTGACTGCCTCT
The DNA here is from genome assembly GCA_030650525.1 of Sulfuricaulis sp. Lineage (GTDB taxonomy): Bacteria > Pseudomonadota > Gammaproteobacteria > Acidiferrobacterales > Sulfurifustaceae > Sulfuricaulis. Next base: position 11,468 of record JAUSDQ010000291.1, on the reverse strand, counting down.
TCGAGTAAGCCTTCGACGGTGAAATTCTCGCCGAACTGTCCGTAAGGGAAACCGTCGCGCCCCAGTTCCCCGGCCCAGAAGGCGTAGTGCTCATGCGGATACACGTACACGGCCTTGTCCGCCCCGCCATGCACCCGCAAGTCTGCCTGGCCGTCGCCATCGAGGTTTAAGCAGTGCAGGAACACCGCCCCCGCCACCGGCGCCTTGAAAATGCCTGTCCTAATCGCTTGGCCGCCATGAGTCATTTCACGCGGAAGCCCTACATTGATGGAGATCAAAGTCATGTCAATTATGTTCGGGGATAGTTAATCCGTCTGACAGGTCATAAGATATATACGGCGTCTCGTTCAAGCGCTAGACTATAAACCATGATGCACTGGTTCCGCCGAAAACTGAAACCGATTGCCCGCGCCCTGCTGGCCACGCTCGCTTCATTGTGGCTGGTTGCCGGGGCGGCACCGTGCGTCATGGCACAGGCTCACCAGATGGACCATGCCCCGATACACTGCCCCAGGCATGGCGGTGTCGTGAACATGGACGCCGACGATTGCGGCCCGGTCACGGCGGTAAGCTGCCAGCTGCCTGATATCCAGTCGCCGCTGGCCGCCGCGTTAGGCGACATGGCTGTGACACCGGTGGTGCTCACGGTGCTGCCCATGGCCATTTCCGTTCCAGCTGACACCGCACCCCCGCGGCACGATTTCTTCGCGCCGGATATTCCGGCACCGCCGCTCCACATCCAGTATCTTACCTTGCTGATTTAGATCTCTCCGGCGCGCGCCAGCGCGCCCTGTCGTATCATTCACGACTGCAAGGAGAGGTTTATGTCCATTTATTCTGTTTTATCCCGCTGCATGGGAATTTTACTCGCTGTTCTGGCCGCCATGCCCGAGACACCGGCGGCGGAACTGACGCTGGCCGAGGCCGAGCGGCTGGCGCTCGAACACGCACCTTGGCTGCAACATCACCGCAGCAACGCCGATGCCGCGGCCGAACGGGCGGTGTACGAAGGCCGGCTTCCCGACCCGCAGCTGACGTTGGGCCTGGCCAACGTTCCCACCGACTCTTACCGGCTCAATCAGGAAGACATGACCATGACGGTCGTCGGCGTGCGCCAGGCGTTTCCGCCGGGCAAAACGCTGAAGCTCAAGACCGAGCGCGCGGAAAAGGAACTGGCGCGCGAGCAGGCGCGGGTGCTGATGGAGCAGCGCAACCTGTTGCGGCAGGTGCGCCAGGCCTGGCTCGAACTCTATTTCCAGGAACAGTCGCTACGCACACTCGACGAATCGCGGCGGCTGGCGCGCAAACAGCTGGGTGCAACCGAGGCGCGCTATCGCGCGGCGCAAGAATCGCAGCAGTCGGTGCTGAGGTCGCGCCAGGCACTGGCGCGTCTGGACGAACGCGCGCCCATGATCCGGGCGCAGATCCTGCGCCTGCAGGCGCAGCTGGCGCGCTGGATCGGCGAAATTGCCTACAGTAACTTGCCCGCCGAATTGCCGGCGCTGCCGGTCGCGCCCGTCGAATTCGATTACACCCGCCATCCCGAATGGACCGCCACCCGAACCATGCTCGACGAAGCCCGCGTCGAAGTCGAAATTGCGCGCCAGGAATACAAGCCGGGCATGATGCTCGACGTTTCCTACGGTTTCAGGCGCCCAATGCCGGACGGCACCGAGCGGCCTGACCTGCTGAGCGCCATGGTAACGTTCGACCTGCCCGTGTTCCGGGACAAGCGCCAGGACCGCAAGCTGGCCGAGAAACAAACGATGGAAGCCGGCGCGCGCTTCGAGCTCGACGACAAGCGGCGCGAACTCGAATCCATGGACAGCTCGCTGCGTGCCGAACTCGACGGCCTGTCCGAGCGTGAACAAATATTTTCCGAGCGGCTCTTGCCCGCCACGCGCCGCGAGGCCCAGGTCACCGTGACCGGTTTTGCGCGCGACCAGTCAGAATACCGCGACGCGCTCATGAAGTCGCTCGACACCGAAATCGAATACCTGCGTCTGCGCGTGGATCGCGCCAAGGCACAGACGGAACTTCTGTACCTCACCGGAGAGCAGCCATGAAAAACAAAAATCTCGTTATCGTAATTCTCGGCGCCATTCTGGTACTGGTCGCAGCCGTCGAGGGATGGCGCCTGTTCACCGCCGGAAAGAAACCCGCTGAAAGTCCGGCTGGCTCCAGCACCGAGCGCAAGGTGCTTTACTGGACCGATCCCATGACCCCGGGTTATCGCAGCGACAAACCCGGCAAGTCGCCGTTCATGGACATGGATCTGGTGCCGGTCTACAAAGGCGAAACCGCCGTGTCCGGCGCGCAGATCGTCACGGTGCGGGCGGAGATCGTCAACAGTCTCGGCGTGCGCACCTATCAAGTCACACGCGGCGGCCTGCCCCGGGAGTTGGTCGCCCAGGGCTACCTGCTGCACGACAATCGGGGTGTGCATGTGCTCGTGGACATTTTCGAGCGCGGCGCGGGCTGGGTGCGGGCGGGCCTGCCGGCCGTGGTGCGCATCCCCGATGCCCCCGGCCGGACCTGGGACGGCGTGGTGGAAAGCGTAAACGCCGACGTCGACTTCGGTGCCCGCTCGCTCAAGGCGCGCGTGCTGATCAAAAATCCCGGCGCCATGCTCAAACCCAACCTGTTCGCCGACGTCGTCATCAAGGGCGCCGCCCTCGACAACCAGAAAATCATGGTGCCGCGCGAGGCGCTGATCCGCACCGGTCGCCGTACCGCCGTGGTGCTGGGGCTTGGCGCGGGGCGGTTCCAGCCCGTGGAGGTCGAGGCCGGAGAGGAATCCGGAGACTGGATCGAGATCCGAACAGGCGTGAAGCAAGGCGACACGGTGGTGGTCTCGGGCCAATTCCTGATCGACTCCGAGGCCAGCGTGCGCGCCAGCTTCCAGCGCATGGAGACAAAACCGGCGGAACCGGAGCCCGGCCAGGAAGGACCTAAACCATGATCGCCCACATCATCCGCTGGTCGATCCACAATCGTTTTCTGGTGCTGCTGTTCACCGCCGTGCTGGTGGGCTGGGGGATCTTCGCCGTCAAACACACGCCGCTCGATGCCATCCCCGATCTCTCGGACGTGCAGGTCATCGTCCAGACCAGTTACCCCGGCCAGGCGCCGCAGGTGGTGGAGGATCAGGTGACCTATCCGCTCACCACCGCCATGCTGTCGGTGCCGGGCGCGCTAACCGTGCGCGGATATTCCCAGTTCGGCGAGTCGTTCGTGTACGTGCTCTTCAAGGACGGCACCGATCTTTACTGGGCGCGCTCGCGCGTGCTCGAGTACCTGAGCCAGGTGTTGCCACGGCTTCCGCGCGGGGCGCGGCCGGCGCTCGGACCGGACGCCACCGGCGTCGGCTGGGTATACGAATACGCCCTCATCGATCGCAGCGGCCAACACGATCTCGCGCAACTGCGCGCGCTCCAGGACTGGTTTCTCAAATACGAATTGCGCACGGTGCCGGGCGTGTCCGAGGTCGCGAGCGTCGGCGGCATGGTGAAACAGTATCAGGTGGTCGTGGACCCGGTGAAATTGCGCGCCTTTCGCCTGACGCTCGATAAGCTGCGCCAGGCGATCGAAGACGCCAACCGCGAAACCGGCGGCTCGGTCATCGAAATGGCCGAGGCCGAATACATGGTGCGCGTCCGCGGCTACCTCCAGGGTGAAAAGGACTTGCGCGCGGTGCCGCTCGGCGTGACCTCGACCGGCGCGCCCATCCGCCTGGAACATGTCGCGGACGTCCGTGTGGGCCCCGAGATGCGCCGCGGGATCGCGGAGCTGGACGGCGAGGGCGAGGTGGCGGGCGGCATCATCGTCATGCGCCACGGCGAAAACGCGCTCGCCACCATCAACGCCGTCAAGGCGAAACTCGCAAAGCTCGGGAAAACCCTGCCCGCCGGCGTGGAAGTCGTGCCGACCTACGATCGCTCAGCCATCATCGAGCGCGCCGTGGGCAACTTGCGGGGAACCTTGATCGAGGAATTCATCGTGGTCGCGCTGGTGTGTCTGGCGTTTCTGTTTCACCTGCGTTCCTCGCTGGTGGTGGTCATCACACTACCCATCGGCATCCTGGCGAGTTTCATCGTCATGAAGCACCAGGGTATCAATGCCAACATCATGTCGCTCGGCGGCATCGCCATCGCCATCGGGGCCATGGTCGACGCCGCCATCGTGATGATCGAGAACGTGCACAAACACATGGAGAAGCAAACCGTCACCGACGAAAACCGCTGGGACATCATTCGCACCGCCACGGAAGAACTGGGACCGCCGCTGTTCTTCTCGCTACTGATCATCACTTTCAGTTTTATGCCGGTGTTCGCGCTCGAGGCGCAGGAAGGGCGGCTGTTTGCACCGCTCGCCTTCACCAAAACTTATGCCATGGCCGCGGCCGCCGGGCTTTCGATCACGCTGGTGCCGGTGCTCATGGGTTACTTCATCCGCGGGCGTATCCGCCATGAACAGGAAAACCCCCTGAACCGCTGGCTCATCAACGCCTACCGGCCGCTGCTGAACGGCGTGCTGGCGCGGCCCGGGGCCGTGCTCTGGGTATCGGCGGTGCTGGTTCTGGCGAGCCTCTATCCGGTGATGAAACTGGGAAGCGAGTTCATGCCGGACATGGACGAAGGCGACATCCTGTACATGCCCACCACGCTGCCGGGACTTTCCTCGGGCAAGGCCCAGCAGCTGTTGCAACAAACCGACCGGATACTGAAAACCTTTCCCGAGGTGAAGAGCGTTTTCGGCAAGGCCGGGCGGGCGGAGACGGCGACCGACCCCGCGCCGCTTTCCATGTTTGAAACCACGATCCAGTTCAAGCCCCGCTCCGAATGGCGCCCGGGGATGACGCTGCCAAAACTCATCCAGGAGATGAATACCGCGACGAGTTTCCCGGGGCTCTCCAATGCCTTCGTCATGCCGATCAAGACGCGCATCGACATGCTCACCACCGGCATCCGCACGCCGGTGGGCATCAAAGTTTCCGGGCCGTCGCTCGCCACGATCGAGGCCATCGGGCGCGACATTGAAACCGCGATGCGCGCTGTCCCCGGCACGGTGTCGGTGTATTCCGAGCGCGTCACCGGCGCGCGTTACGCGGATGTCCATATCGATCGCCAGCGCGCCGCGCGCTTCGGCCTGAACATCGCCGAGATCCAGGAGGCGGTGGCCACGGCCGTGGGCGGCATGAATGTCACGGAAACCGTCGAGGGGCGCGAACGCTATCCGGTGAATATCCGCTACCCGCAGGATATTCGCGACTCGCTGACGCGCCTGCGCGCGCTGCCGCTCGTGACCATGAGCGGTATTCAGATAGCCTTGTCCGAAGTCGCCGATGTACGCATCGTGGATGGCCCGGACATGATACGCAGCGAAAATGCGCGCCTCGCCGGCTGGACCTATATTGACATCCGCGACCGCGATATCGGCTCCTACGTCGCCGAGGCGCAACGGGTCGTGACAGAAAAAGTGAAACTGCCGCCGGGCTATTCGCTCCTGTGGACCGGCCAGTTCGAGTACATGCAGCGCGCGCTCGATCGCCTCAAGGTCGTCATCCCCTTTACGCTGGTCATCATTCTGCTGCTGCTCTACCTCAACTTCCGCAACGGCATGGAAGTATTGATCGTGATCGGCACGCTGCCGCTGGCCCTGGTGGGCGGTTTCTGGCTGCTTTACTTGCTGGGCTACAACCTGTCGGTGGCGGTGGCGGTGGGTTTCATTGCGCTGGGCGGCGTGGCGGTGGAGATCGGCGTGGTGATGCTCGCCTACCTCGACCAAGCCCTCGCCCGCCGCCGCGCGACGCGCGCGGCCAAAGCGCAGGCGCTGACGCGCGAAGACGTCCGCGAAGCCGTGATCGAAGGCGCGTTGCTGCGCATCCGGCCCGTGACCATGACCAAGGTCGCGATCATCGCGGCGCTGCTGCCGATCCTGTGGAATCACGGCACCGGCTCGGAGGCGATGCAACGCATCGCCGCGCCGATGGTCGGCGGGATGCTGAGTGTCGCGGTGCTGACGCTGGCCGTGATTCCGGCGGCCTATTTCCTGTGGCAGGGATTCCGCATCGGCCCGGACACGGGGAAAAATCAGGGGCGCTTACGCACGTAATAACGGAACGTCTTGCCATGCTCATCCATGCGCAATAGCTCGTGGCCGGTGCGGTCGCACCAGGCGGGGATGTCCAGGCGCGAACCGATGTCGGTGGAAATCAGCTCCAGCACCTCGCCCGGCTGCATGGACTTGATGGCGCGGTTGGTTTCCACGATCGGCACCGGGCAACATTGGCCCGAGATATCCACCGTCCGGTCGGCTTTGCCGTCGCTCATAGCGATTCTGTCTCCCTGAGAAGGTCGCCGTTATACTACCGCATCTCGTCGTTTTTTTATCGTTCAGGAATCTCACCGGAGATAATTGTCCGCATGGGCCGCAACCGACTTCCTTCGCCCAAAAGCTCGGCTTACATCACGCCGTCGGGCGCCCAACGCCTGCGCGAGGAACTGGATTATCTGTGGCGCGTGCAACGTCCGCAGGTTACCCAGGCGGTGTCGGAGGCCGCGGCGCAGGGCGACCGCTCGGAGAATGCCGAATACATTTACGGAAAAAAACAACTGCGGGAAATCGACCGGCGTATCCGGTTCCTGCAAAAACGTTTTGACGATCTGGTGATCGTCGATCGCGCGCCGGAGGACACTTCGCGTATTTTCTTCGGTGCCCGGGTACGCCTGGAAAGCGATGCGGGAGAAGTACTGGAGTACCGGATCGTGGGCGCGGACGAATTCGATCTCAAACAGGGCCTGATCAGCATCGACTCGCCGCTGGCCCGTGCGCTATTGAAGAAATCCGTGGATGATGAAATTACCGTCACTGTCGGGCATGCGCAGATGACGTATACCATCCTGGAGATAAATTACACGCGCAGATCTTCTGAAAAAATGAAATAGACAGGATTAACAGGATTTTTCAGGATTTACAGGATTAAGGATTTTTAGAAATAAGAAATCCTGTTAATCCTGTTCTTAATCCTGTTCTTAATCCTGTAAATCCTGTCTAATTTTATTGTTAGGGACTCTGACCCGATTCTTCGGAAACTGATTGCGGCTATTGCGGTCGGGCTGTCGCGGAATTGCCCGTGCCGCTGACGATCGGATCCGGTTCCACTCCCGCCAGCTTGAGGACATTGAGATTTCCAAGCAGCGGCGCGAGCTGCTCGGGTGGCAGCGCCCCGGAGAAGAGCAGGCCCTGCAGATCGTGACAACCGATGGACCGGAGGAACGACGCCTGCTCGCGGGTCTCGACACCCTCCGCGAGGATGCCCAGATGCAGGCTCCTGGCCAGCGCGGCAATGGCGGCGGTGATGGCCGCGTCGCCGCGATTGCGCACCACGTCGCGAATGAAAGAGCCGTCGATCTTGAGCAGGTCGACGGGAAAATGCCGCAGGTAATTCAACGAGGAATAACCCGTCCCGAAATCGTCGATCGACAGCGATACGCCGATCTTCTTGAGCTCGCGCATCATTTCAAGTGCCTGCTCGGCATCGTCCACCAGGACGGATTCCGTGAGTTCGAGCTCCAGGTAACGGGGAGGAAGGCCGCTCACTTCCAGTGCCTGGCGCACGTTCGCCAGCAAGGAACTGGAACGAAACTGCTTCATGGAAAGGTTCGCTGCCACGCGCAGTGTGCCGTGGCCTGAATCGTGCCAGCGTTGGCATTGACGACAGGCCTGCAACAAGACCCATTCACCGACGGCGATGATCATTCCCGTGTCTTCCAGCAGCGGGATGAAACGGTTTGGTTGTATCAGCCCGCGCTCCGGATGTTGCCAGCGCAGCAGCGCCTCGACGCCGGTAATCGCGCCGCTGCTGGTATTGACCAGAGGTTGATAGTGAATGACGTATTCCTCGCGCGGCAGTGCACGCCGCAGTCCCATTTCGAATTCGACGCTTTCCTGCGCCCGCGCATCCAGCTCTTTTGTGTAAAACACATAGCGGTTGCGTCCAGAATCCTTGGCGGCATGCATGGCAGCATCGGCGTCCTTGAGAAGACGCTCGGCGTTTTTCGTCACGTCAGGATAGATGGAGATACCGACGCTTACAGTCACGAGAATTTCACGGCTGCCGATTCTGATCGGCTCGGCGAACTTATTTATCAGCCGGCCGGCGGCGAGCACCGCTTCGTCCGTCAAGCTCAGGCGCTCCAGTATCACCATGAACTCGTCTCCGCCGATCCGGCAGGCCGTGTCCACCTCGCGCAAGCAGGAACGGATCCGTTTCGCCGCCTCGATAAGCACCCGGTCGCCGGCTTCGTGCCCAAGACTGTCATTAATATTCTTGAAACGATCGAGATCGATAAACAAGATCCCGATCGATAATCCATTGCGTTCCACGTGATTCACCGCATGCTGCAACCGGTCCTTGAACAAGGCGCGATTCGGCAACCCGGTCAGTGGATCGTGGTAGGCCATATAATGAATTTGCTCCTGCTGTGCCCGGCGCTCCTCGCTTTCATGGTGCCGAATGATACGGTCGGCGCGGCGCACAATGATGAGCAGGAATAAATAAAGCAAAAACAGCAGGACCGTCACGCCGGCCAGGACGGTATATTCAGTGCGCCTGATGTCCCTGACCAGCGTGGTCACGTCCGCGTATATCTCAAAAACTCCCTCAACCGGACCGCCCGGATTCCTTCTGAAGGGTATATATGACGACAAGAGATTACGGTTTTCTATAACCTGTTCGGTGGCGGAAAAATGATCGCGGAAAACGAGATCGCTGGCGGTTGCGCCGGACTTCGCCCTTTGAAAGCCGGCGTTGTTGGATTTCTTTTCGCCAATCTCCCGTGGCTCCGTGGAAAAAACCGTCAGGCCATCCGGATCGTAAATCTTGACCTTGACCACGCGCAAACCGCGGATCTTCTGGAGCACGTCCTCCCGCAGGCTCGCGACCTCCGGCCGCTCACCCAACTCATTCGGCGGGATGCCGGCCGCCTGTAAAACAAAATCCGAGTATTTCGGGAAGAGCGTATTGGAGAGTGCCTGGGTCAGAGAGACGTTGGCCTGCGATTCATGTTCGATCAGGGATCGCACGGCGATAGTGCGGTAGAACACCCCGATGGCGATTGCCACCAGCAGCATGCCCAGGAAACTGACGATGGAATAAACGCGCGTGAGTCGAAACATTATTTTCCTCGCGGGGCGAACGCCGGTTTTGCGTATTTGTCAGCAGCCGTCGACATATGCGTGTGTTTGCTCAGGCGGCATCGCTCGGAAACTCGAACGCGACGATCTCAATACCGGCGATCATCGACAAACCTTTGCACGACGTCCCGTCAGGGCTTCCATGGCCTGCTCCTCCTGTGCCTGTTTCCGTCTAAAAGAAGTGCATAGGATGTGCCAATAGCGGGGGTGATCCGCTATTTCCCGCGGGAAAGCGGCAATAACCGGGGTAATACAGGGTATTTTGTTTGGAATTTATGTAACCCGGATGGAATGCAGCGGAGTCCGGGGATAGATTGCCTACTGGTTTCCACGCTGCCGGCCCGCTGCGGATCGGTGGGCGATGGCCACCCTACTTCTAACAAAATGATATAGACAGGATTAACAGGATTTGCAGGATTGGCGTTCTAAGTACCGCCGAGATACATGCGCCGCACGTCATCGTTGGCCAGCAGTTTCTCGCCGCTGTCGGTAAAACGATTGTAGCCAAGCTCCAGCGCATAGCCGCGGTCGGAAAGCTCGAGCGCGCGGGCGGCGTTCTGCTCCACCATGAGCAAGGTACGGCCCTGGCTTTTGAGTGCCAGCAAATGCTCGAAGATCAGATCGACATATTTGGGGGAAAGACCGAGCGAGGGCTCGTCGAGAATCACCAGGCGCGGGTTCAGCATGAGCGCGCGCCCGATGGCGAGCATCTGTTGCTCGCCGCCGGAAAGCTTGCCGGCCGGCTGGCTGCGCCGTTCATACAGTCGCGGAAACTGCTCGAACACCGACTGCACGGCCTCACGACGTTTACGGGCATCGCGCTGCAGAAAGGCACCCATCTCCAGGTTATCAGTCACGGTCATCTGCGCGAACACGATGCGTCCCTGAGGCACGTAGGTGATGCCCAGCGCCGGGATTACATGAGCCGGAGAGTTGGTGATGGGACGGCCATCGAAAACAACGGTTCCCTTCTGCGCCGGCACCAGACCGATGACCGCCTTGATGACCGTGGACTTGCCGGCGCCGTTGGGTCCGATAATCGACACAATCTCGCCCGCGTGTACTTCCAGATTCACGCCAAACAGGACCTGCACCGCCCCGTAGGAAACTTCCAGGTCATGAATGCTCAGCAAGGGCTCCGTCATGCGGCACCGTGTTTCCGGGATTTGCCGAAGTAGGCTTCCAGCACCCGCTCATTGTTGCGAATCGAAGCGAAGTCGCCCTGCGCGATGATTTCGCCATCGCTCAACACGTAAACGTCCGAACACAGATCGGCGATCACTTCCATATTGTGCTCGATGACGAGGAACGTCGTGCCCAGGCCGTTCAGGTGCCGCACCATGTCCCACAGTGTCTTGCGCAGCGTCGGGTTGACGCCGGCCGCCGGCTCATCGAGCAGGATCAGCGCCGGGTCGCTCATCAGTACGCGCAGGAACTCCACCAGTTTCTGCTGGCCGTAGGAAAGATTTTTTCCCAGCACCGCGGCGTATTCGCGCAGATGCACGCGCTCGAGCAAGCCGAGCGCACGCTCGGCCGCGCCGCGATCGCGACGGTGGCCGGCCACGACGAGATTTTCCAGCACCGTCAGCTCCGGGAACACGCGCGAAAGCTGGAACGTGCGCGCCAGCCCGCGGCGGTATATTTGCGACGGCCGCCATCCCAGGATCGATTCGCCATCGAAGCTGATCGTGCCGGTGGCGCTCCGGTCCATGCCCGAGATGACCTGAAACAGGGTGGTCTTGCCCGAGCCGTTGGGACCGATCAGCCCGGTGATGGTCCCGCGCACCACGTGCAGGTCCACGCCGCGCAACGCCTGCACGCCGCCGAATTCGCGCGTGAGTCCCCACGCGCACAGGATATGGTCCGGACCGCAGACGGGTTCGATCATGGCGACTCCCCGGGGCGGGCATCGGGCCGCTTCTGCTGCCTGTCACGCAGGATGGAAATCAGCCCGCCGGGCAGATACAACACCACGACCAGCAGCAGCACACCGAGCGCCGCGAGGTGCGCCGCCGGGAACTGCGCCCACAGCAGTTCGCGCAGCACCATCACGGTCCCGGCGCCAAGGATCGGCCCCCAGACCGTGCCGCTGCCGCCGAACAGCACCACGACGATCATCTCGATATTGCGCGCGTTGTCGAACGCGGAAGCCGGGTTGAGATAACTGGTGTACATGACATAAACCGCGCCGACCGCCCCCGGAATCACCGCCGAAAGCACGAACGCAATCACCTTGTTGAGCGTGGTATTGACGCCGACCATCTCCGCCG
>JAUSDQ010000287.1 GCA_030650525.1 Sulfuricaulis sp. | reverse complement strand
CGGCGTCTATGAGTTCGTCAAGAACGACGACAACACCGATCGCCTGCAGATCAACGCGCAGAACTGTGTGCACTGCAAGACCTGCGACATCAAGGACCCGACGCAGAACATTGTGTGGGTCACGCCAGAAGGTGGCGGGGGGCCGAACTACGTGGGCATGTAGCTCAGGCGCGCGGACATTGGGCTTGGCTTGTAGTCATCGCTTCCCTACTTTTTTCAATTTGTGCATTGAATACTATTTGAAGGAGAATAAATTTTGTACCAAGGTGAAACCATTCGCGTATCGCAGCTTGATGAAGGATTTGTTGAACTCTGCTTTGATCGGCGCAATGCCGCGATCAACAAGTTTGACAAATTGACGGTCAATGAACTTCGCGAGGCGGTAAAAATTATTGCAGGCGCACCAACCGTGAATGGCGTACTGGTGTCGAGCGCAAAGGAGGTGTTCATTGTTGGCGCCGATATCAACGAGTTTGGCGCCATGTTCAAGATGTCACCGGCCGACCTGGCGAAGGATGTTATGCGCTCGAACGAGGTGTTCAATGCGTTTGAAGACTTGCAGGTGCCGTCAGTGGCGGCAATTAATGGGCTGGCGCTCGGTGGCGGCATGGAGATGACATTGACCTGCGCGCTGCGCGTGATGTCGACCGCCGCGCAAGTGGGCTTGCCCGAGGTGATGTTGGGGTTGTTCCCCGGTTTTGGGGGGACCGCGCGCATGTCTCGCGTCGCAGGACCGGCCGCCGCGGTTGCCTGGATCGCCAGTGGCAAGCCACACAAGGCTGCCGCGGCGCTGGAGACTCGAGTGATCGACGAGATTTGCGCGCCAGAGGCCTTGCGCGAGACCGCGCTCGCTTGTTTGCGCAAGGCCGCAAACGGAGAGATCGACTGGTTCGCTCGCCAAGATTGCAAGCGCAAGCCGGTTGCGCTAAGTGCCGATCAACTGCGAGCGGTGTTTGAAAAAGTGGTGCCGAGTGTGGTGGCCAATAGCGCCCGGCACCAGCCTGCGGTGTTGATCGCCGCCGAAATGATGGAGCGCGCCGCGTCGGAGGATCGAACCGGTGCTTTGAGGCTGGAAGCAAACGCCTTCGCCCAGGTCGCCAAAACACAGGCCGCGAGCTCGCTGGTGCAGACTTTCCACAACGAGCAGGCACTCAAGAAACTGTTCCGTCAGCACGCGCGCAGTGCGCGCCCACTGAGGCAGGGCGCGGTGCTTGGCGCTGGCATCATGGGAGGCGGAATCGCCTATACCAGCGCCTTGCACGGCACGCCGGTACTGATGAAAGACATTTCCACCAAACAACTTGACCTTGGCGTCTCCGAGGCTGCAAAGCTGCTCGCCAGGCAGGTGAAAGGTGGACGCGTCACACAGGATCGTGCTAACCAGGTCCTCGGTTCAATCAACGCTCAGCTCGACTACAGCGATTTCGATCAAGTCGATCTGGTGGTCGAGGCCGTGGTGGAGAACCTGCAGGTGAAGCATGCGGTCCTTTCCGAGCTGGAAGACGTTGTCCGCGACGACGCCATCATCGCCTCCAACACTTCCAGTCTGCGTATCGACGACATTGGCAAAGCTTTGAAACGCTCCGAGAACTTTGTTGGAATGCACTTCTTCAATCCCGTTCCGGTCATGGCGCTGGTGGAGGTTATCAAGGGGAGCAAGACGAGCGACGTGGCGGTGTCAACCGCGGTGGGTTATGCGGTTGCGATGGGCAAGACGCCGATCGTCGTCAAGGATTGCCCTGGATTCTTGGTGAACCGCATCCTCACCGCGTACATCCGCGCCTTCCTGCAGCTGGTCGCCGACGGCGCCGACTTCGCCCAGATCGACCGCGTGATGGAAGCGTTCGGCTGGCCGATGGGGCCCGCCTATCTGGAAGATGTGATTGGTCTGGACACCGGCAGCCATGTCAACGACGTGATCTCGGCCGGCTATGCTGATCGCATGCCGGCGCTGCAGGACGATGCCCTGCGATTGATGGCCAGGAACAAGCGATACGGCCAAAAGAACGGCATAGGATTTTATCGTTATGAGAACGATTTGAATGGCAGACTGAAGAAACTACCGGCGGTCGATTCCTACGATTTGCTCACCAGTCTGCAGCCTGCAGGCCTTCGTGCATTCACTGACCAGGAAATCATAGACCGCATGATGCTGCCCGTGTTGGTCGAATCTGCGCACGCGTTGGAAGACGGGGTGGTCGGGACGCCTGGCGAACTAGATATGGCATTGCAGCTCGGCATAGGTTTCCCGAAATACCTCGGCGGTCCGCTTAAATTCGCAGACTGGCTGGGACTCGATCAGGTTGTTCGCCTGAGCGAGAAGCATGCACATCTCGGACCCCAATACCTTGCCACCGCCGCCATGCGCGATAGGGCGGCGAAGGGTCTTGGTTATTACGGTCGTCAGTAATTTTTAGTAGTGAAAGAACTCTCTTGAGGAAACCTTATGAAACTTAATAATTCGATTGCGGCCGTCGTCACTGGCGGCGCGTCTGGCCTAGGCGAGGCCATGGCCCGCTGTCTCGCAAAACACGGCGTGAAGATTGCGCTATTTGACATGAATGAAGCGAAGGGAGAAGCGCTGGCCAAGGAGTTGGGTGGCGTGTTTTGCCGGGTCAACGTCACCTCGGACGCGGAAGTCATGGCTGGGCTCGCCAAGGCGCGCGCCGCCAATGGTCAGGAACGCATCCTCGTTAATTGCGCTGGTACCGGTAATGCATTCAAGACCGCGAGCCGCGACAAGAATACCGGCGAGACAAAGCATTTCCCGATTGATGCATTTGAAAGACTGATTCAAATAAACCTGATCGGCACCTTCCGATGCATGGCGATGTCGGCGGCTGGCATGCTCACGCTCGAGGCGCTTGCAGACGGCGAGCGTGGTGTGATCATCAATACCTCATCGGTGGCGGCGCAGGATGGTCAAGTAGGTCAGGCTGCTTATGCTGCATCCAAGGCTGCCGTGGTAGGCATGACGCTACCCGTCGCGCGCGACCTGATGAACGATGGTATCCGCGTCAACTCCATCATGCCTGGACTGTTTAACACGCCGCTGTTGGCGAATTTGCCGGAGAATGTCAAGGCCGTACTGGCTGCATCGGTTCCTTTCCCAAAACGACTGGGCGAGCCACACGAGTTCGCTGCTCTGGCTGAAGCGATGATTACCAACAGCTACTTCAACGGTGAGAGTGTGCGTCTTGATGGCGCAATCCGCATGCCGCCGCGCTGAGAGCTAGCATGCCTACACCGCGCCGCGCCGTTGCTTCATGCGCGATGGCAACGGTGAAGAAATAAACACAGGGTGGGCAATTAACTGCCCACGCCATGTTATTTTTCCCCGATCCAGGACAAGGCCCGCTGAAACAGACTGACGGTATGGCGGTGCAGCTTGTCCCCGGTTTCCTGTGGCGCTTTCCCGGCGCAGGCGCGGGCGTAGGTGCCTTCGAGGATGATGCCAAGTTTGTAGCAAGCCAGCACGGCATACCATTTTATGGATGACAGGTCGCGGCTGGAGCCCGCGACGTAGCGTGCAACAAGTTCGTCCGGTGTCGGAAAGCCACTCCACGGTTCAACCCGCAAACTCTCTGGCGCGGGATATTCAGGCGTGCTCCATGTCGCCAATAGCCAGCCGAGGTCGATCAGCGGATCGCCGACGGTCGCCAGTTCCCAGTCGATGACGGCAGCGAGTTGAGGGCTATCGCGACGGAACATCACGTTTCCGAAATGGAAGTCGCCATGGATAATTCCGGGAGTGAAGTTGCGCGGTTGGTGGTCGCTGAGCCAGGCGGCCACCTTGTCGACACCGGGAAGGCTGGTTGAGCCGGGCCACCCGGCGTACTCGCTGTAGCTTTCCAATTGGGAGCGCCAGCGCGGCACCTGTCGTTCCAGATAGCCTTCAGTTTTTCCAAAATCGGCGAGACCGACCGCGACATGATCAACGCGGCCAAGCGCCAGGATGGCGTCGACCATGGCAAAACCCATCTGCCTGCGGATTGCCGGATCCCCCGCATGAAGCGGCGGTAGCCCGGCCGGCGCGCTGAAGCCATCGATAGGCTCCATCAGGTAGAACGCCGCGCCGAGCACGTCCTCGGTGGCGCAGGCGCCGATCAGTCCGGGATGCGGCACATCGGTTCCGGCCAACGCTCCGAGTACGCGTGCTTCGCGCCGCATGGTTTCGTTGCTGTTGGCGCGCAGATGCAAGGGCGGGCGGCGCAACACGAAATGGCGGTCGCCTCGGCGAAATTTCAACAAAATGTTTTGGGTGCCGCCGGTCAGCAATGTTGCCTCACTAATGTGGCCTTGCTCCAGGGCTTGTGCATCCATCCAGGAAGCCAGGGCATTGAGGTCGACAGGTATGGAAGAGGATTGGATACTCATGGTAAATGCATGGATACTCGAAATGGCGCAAGGTGCCTAGCGCAGAATTAAGCCGCCATCGACCGGGATTGTCTGCCCAACGATGTAGGACGACAGAGGCGATGCCAGGAACAGCGCAACGCCGGCCATCTCTTCAGTCGTGCCGAGTCGGCCCAAGGGAATGTTTCCGAGAATCGCTTCCAGGCGTTGCGGATTGCCGGTCGTGACTTTGGTGAGCTTGGTATCAACCATGCCCGGCGCGATACCATTCACCCGGATTCCTTTCTTCGCCCAAGTGTCGGCGAGGCTGCGCGTCAGGCCGACGGCGCCCGCCTTCGATGCGTTGTAAGCGGGGTTGCCTGGAGTCGAGTGATAGGCGGCGGTAGAACTGATCGTGATCAACGCGCCTTTGGTCTCGGCCAGCATGGATTCGAACTTGAGGGCGCAGGACATGATGCTGCTCAGGTTGACGCCGATCACTTTTTGAAAGCCAGCCATGTCAAATTCGGCGCGCTTGTACAGCACAATGCCCTGCGCTAGCACCAGAACATCGAGTCGTTGGAACGGCGGCTTGTAGGCCTCGATCGCATCGAAGTCCGAGGCATCAAGCTGTTCGTAATGTAGCCCGGTCAGGTTCGATCCTTCGCCTGCGGAGTAGTCGGCTGCGCCCGCACGTGTTCCCCATACATGCACTGCAGCGCCATGCGCACGGAATGCCTGCGCAATGCCATTGCCGATTCCGCTCGATCCGCCAACTACAAGTACAGTCTTTCCCGTGAAATCCAGTTCATTCATATTCATCTCCGTAAAGTGTTACGCGCTCAGTCGTACGGTTAATTAAACCATTTAATTAAGTCAAATGCTTTATTTTCTTGATTTATATATCGCCAAGTGCGATCATGTCAAGCATGAAAGGCGATGAAACCAAAAATATGATCAAGGTGGCTGCCCGACGGTTATTCGCGACCAGAGGCATCAACGGCGTTTCTGTGCGCGAGATCGCGACTGCCGCCAATCAGCGCAATAGTGGCTCGGTGCACTATTACTTCCGCACCAAGGAGGCGTTGGTCAGAGAGTTGGTGGCGGATGGCGCGAAGCTGATCGACGAGCGTCGCAATGCGATGCTGGACGAGGCCGAACGTGATGGCCGCATCAAGAATGTGCGAACTGTGATTGAACTGCTGGTCCAATCGTCCAGCGCCTTGGACGCAGAGGCCGGTGAGGAGGATACCTACATCCGGTTTATCAGTTTGCTGCAAGGCAGTGATCGCCAACTGTTTCTTGATGCCTTGGAGCACAAGTGGAATTCCGGCTATCAACGATGCCTTGCTCACATCAGGCGGTTGTTGCCAAATCTGCCGCAATCGATCCTGAGCCAGCGTCTGGTATTCATGGGGCTGTATCTGAATGCAGCGCTGTCCGCGCGCGAGGCCGCCCTTGATGGGCAGAAAAGCGTGCATCGTTTCTGGAGCGCGCCGCACACCATGGACAACTTTGTCGATACCGCGCAGGCGTTGCTCGAGGGAAAGTCATCGGTTCATACCACCAGAAAAATGCTTATCCGGTAGTGCAAACACCATGGACAAGTTTTTAGAGCGTACAGCCACTGCCGACCAGATGATGATGTTGTGGCGTTCGGTGCGTGTCTTTATGTTGACTCTGGTGACGCGCGAAACGCTACGGGAAATACTGGATTGTGAAAAATGAATTTTTCCTGGGCGACGACAGATCTACTTTTCGTCGATGGCATGGGCAGTCCGACGGCGCGCCAAACGTCGGTGACGCCTACATCGAAGTGGGTCAGGTTGTAGCTGTTGGAGGCGATGCTCTGGGCGTCCACATCTGACCCGCGCACGCGAAGCGACGTACGCAAGTGGAACGCGGGCGGGTCGGACGCACTTTCATGGTGTTACGACGATTTTTCCGGTGGCGCGGCGCTCAGCGATGGAGCGTAGTCCTTCCACCGCGTTGGCCAGGGTGTAACGAGCGGTAATGCGTGGCTTGATCTGGCCGCTTTGCACCAGATCGAACAGTTCCTGCATGTAGGCATCGTTCGCCTTGGGCTCGCGCCGCACGAACTCACCCCAGAATACGCCAAGCACGGCACAGCCCTTGAGCAACATCAGGTTGGCCGGCAACTTCGGAATTTCACCAGTGGCGAAGCCCACCATCAGGTAGCGACCGTTCCACGCCGTTGCCCGCAAGGCGGCCTCGGTATAGGCACCACCAACGGGGTCATAGACGACATCGGCGCCATTGCCGTCGGTGAGTTCCTTGACGCGTTCCTTGAGGTCCTCGCGCGAGTAGTCGATCAACGCGTCGGCTCCCATTTCGCGGCAGAGCGCGAGCTTCTCGGCGCTGCTGGCAGCGGCGATGACACGGGCGCCCATGGTTTTGCCCAGTTCAATCGCGGCCAAGCCGACGCCGCCCGAAGCGCCGAGAACAAGCAAGGTTTCGCCGGCCTTGAGTTGCGCGCGACCCTTGAGTCCGTACAGGGTCGTGCCGTGTGAGATAGCGGTCGCAGCGGCGATATCCCAGTCCATGCCGGCAGGTTTCTTCATCACGCGCACCTCGGGGACCAAGACTTCCTCTGCCAACGCTCCGAACAAGGGCGCGGCGAGCACTTCGTCGCCCACGGCGAAGCGGGTCACCTTGCTTCCCACCGCCTTAACGATGCCCGAGAGTTCGGAGCCCGGAGCGAAGGGGAAGGGCGGCTTGAATTGGTATTTTCCTTCCACGACCAGGGTGTCGGGAAAGTTCAGCGCCGCTACCTTCATGGTAATCAGTACGTCGTTGTCGCCGAGTACTGGCGTTGGAAGATCAGTGACCTTGAGATTGTCTATTGGTCCCCAAGTGTGGCATAGCAGGGCTTTCAATTCGAACCTTTCATTCATCATTCAAAACGAGACGCGGGGTAGTGACTTGGCGACGTGTCTTATCGTCGATGGTATTTTCCACGCATATTCAGTTAGCCGGACCAATAAAGGCTGTGGCAGAGGAGTTTTAGGCCCCGCAAGTTTGCACTCTCCGATGTGGAAGTGAGTAAAAATCACAGTGAAATCGACGATAAAAGCAAAAAAGGGGTTCCCCGTGGGGAGCCCCAAACTCTGGAGACAGAATAAAGCTTCTGTCAGGCTACTAGAGTCGTTCGTTAGCTGACTTGCGTCAGCGTCAGATTAGAAGGAGTGCTTGACACCGACGTCGTAGCCGGTGGAAGAACCATCGGCGCTGGTCGTACTACCGTTCAAAGCAGAGCTGGCGCCCCCAGAGTTGCGCAAGGTAGCGACCGTCGCGTACAGATCGGTACGCTTGCTCAGGCTGTACACATAGCCCAGAGCGAACTGCTTCGTCTTGGCGGTGCCATTGTCGGTTTGCGACAGGGAAGTGCGAACCATACCGGCACCCAAAGGAATGCGAGCGCCGATCTGAAAGCCCTTGACGTCATTGAAGCCAGTGGCGGCGTCTTTGGTAATCGCGCCCAGAACTCTTGCAACGCCAAAGTCATAAGAGCCGCCAAGATTGGTCGATTTAATGTCGGTGCCAGCACCGGTGGTTGTTTTGCCGTAGGCAAGGCCCAGACTCACGGGCCCCTTGGCGTAAGACCCGCGCACGCTGCTGCCGCTGCCCGCGTTGGGTAAGTTGTCGGCGTTTTCACCGAGGTAGGCTTGAACTGCAACTTTGAAACCGCTGAAGTCAGGAGAGTAATAGCCTACGCTGTTGGAGGCGCGAACAGCGGTAAAGTTGATGCCGCCGAAGGCGCCGGCGCTGCCAGCAATGGCTCGCGAGGCGCCCACGCCGAGTTGGCCCATTGGATCGAACACGGCGTGGTTCGTGTAGTGCGGCGTGTAGTCACGGCCCAGTCGAACTTCACCGAAGCCACCTTCAATGCTCACGGTGGAGCGGCGGTTAAAGGTCATACCACCACCACCGTTGGCTTGGCCGACGGTTGTCTGGTTGTTGAGGTTGGTAGTCTGACCCGATCCGTCGTCGTTGTTGATACCAGCCTCGAGGTAGAAGGAAGCCTTCAGGCCACCACCCAAATCTTCCGTTCCACTGAAGAGCAGATTGCTGCTTTTATAGGCGGAGTTCACCAAACGTGTCTTGCTGGTGTGAACCTGCCCCTGTTTGACGTACCGCTTAGCCGTTCCATTATGCGGCCTTCAATTGCTGTGCCGCGCTCCAGCATTCTTCAAACTTCATGGGACTGACATACCCCAGAGTGGAGTGCAACCGGCTGTGGTTGTAGAA